>NZ_CP113949.1:5497500-5625000 GCF_026810445.1 Pseudomonas sp. BSw22131
TTCTCGGCGAACACTCCGGTGACGTCTTCAATGGCCGGACGAACCGTCTGATCAAGAAAGCGATACACCTCGTCGCGCGAAGGAAATGCCACGGCCTGAGTCAGGCGCTGTCGCCAACCGCCACGCCGTGCGCCGGACACCGGAGCGAGCGAGTACAACTGCGCGATCTTACGCTGCGACTCCATGTGAAACGCCTTGTGCAACCCCCACATCATCAGCAGCAAGATCAACGAGAACGGCAGCGAGGTGAGCACCACCGCTGATTTGAGCGCGTCAATGCTGCCCGAGAACAATAGCCCGCTGGTGATCAGCGCCGTCATCACGCCCCAGAACACGCGCAGCCATTTCGGCCCGTCTTCGTCCGGGCTGCCGCCTTTTGCCGAAAGCGTGGACAGCACTACCGTGCCGGAGTCGGCCGAGGTCACGAAGAATACGAAGCTGATGAACACCGTGACGGCAATCACCGTTTTGCTCCACGGGTAGTTTTCCAGCATCAGATAGAGCGCCATGGACGGGTCGTCGATAGCCGCCTGGCCCAACGCCGTCATGCCGTGATTGATCACCTGATCGATGGCGCTGTTGCCGAAAATCGACATCCAGGCCAGCGTGAAGCCCAGAGGAATCAACAGTACGCCACAGACGAATTCACGAATGGTCCGGCCGCGCGAGATACGCGCGATAAATAGCCCAACGAACGGCGACCATGCGATCCACCACGCCCAGTAAAAGACTGTCCAGCCGCCAAGCCAGTCGCTCTGGCCGTTGTACGCGTAGACATCGAAGCTCTTGACCGGCAGCGCGCCGAGGTAATCCCCGATGTTCTGCACCAGGGTGTTCAGCAAATGCTGCGTGGGCCCGGCGAACAACACGAACAGCAGCAAGGCACAGGCCAGCAGCATGTTGATGTCGGACATGACGCGCACGCCTTTATCGACACCGGCGATGGCGACCAGGATTGCCGCGCCCATCATCAAGGTGATGAGGCCGACCTGAATCCACTGCGTATGCGGCACGCCAAACAGGTAATCAAGACCCGAATTGAGGTGCAGCACGCCAAAGCCCATGTCGGCGCCCAGACCGAAGATCGTCGCGATGATGCCAAAACCATCGACTGCATAACCGATAGGTCCGTTGATGCGTTTGCCGATCAGCGGGTAAAGCGCAGAGCGCAATGCCAGCGGCAGATTGTGGCGATAGGCGAAGTAGGCAAGCGCCATGCCCACAAACGCGAACACGCCCCAGCCATGCAGGCCCCAGTGCAGGAACAGCAGCTGCATCGCCTGACGCGCAGACTCAGAAGTGCCGCCCTCGCCCTGCGGAGGTTGCAGCATGTGTGTGAGCGGCTCGGAGACGCAGAAGAAGAACAGCGTGATGCTGATCCCGGCGGCGAACAGCATGCCGGCCCAGGACAGATAGCTGAACTCAGGCTCATCGTGGTCGGCGCCGAGCTTTATCTTGCCGTAGCCGGAAATGGCGGTCACCACCACGAACACCAGGTACAGCGTCATCGCCAGCATGTAGTACCAGCCGACGGTGTTGGCTGCCCAGTTTTGCGCTGCCAGGAGCCACTTGCCCGAGGCCTCGGGAAAACCGATGACAACCATTCCGAAGATCAGAATGAAGCTGGCGGCAAAGTAGAAAACGGGGGGGTTCATGCGTACCGGCGAGCCGGTGTGACCGTTGACGGCACTCATGAGCGGCACGCGTTGATAGCGGGGAATCGGATAGAAAAGAGCGGATACGGCAAGGGTAAGCCTCCTGTTGTGAGCGGGCAGCGAACCACCGGTTTAAATTGACTGACCGTTCAATTTAAACACGGATAGGCCTCAAAGGACCAATTTCAGGCCCTCGGACGCTAGCTCACGCGAAGGTATGACGCACGGTTTAGAGGGATCGTTCCCGTCGGTCGGAACGCAGCTTTGCCTCCCGCAGATACTCTCTGCAGATGCGAATTCGTTCGCGAGAGGCCGGTTTCAACCCGGCGCATCACTCCTGGCTGCCATTGTCGTGCTGCAAGCTCGCCTGATTGACGTTGCTGCCAGCCGGTACACCTCGGGTCAGCCAGACATTACCGCCGATGGTTGAGCCCTTGCCTATAACGATTCGACCCAAAATGGTCGCACCGGCATAGATCACCACGTCGTCTTCGACAATCGGGTGACGTGCGTGGCCTTTCTGCAGCTGGCCATCCTCATCAGCCGGGAACCGCTTCGCCCCCAGCGTCACTGCCTGATAGATACGCACGCGCTCGCCGAGGACTGCGGTCTCACCAATCACCACACCCGTTCCGTGATCGATGAAAAAGCTCGGTCCGATCTGCGCGCCTGGGTGAATGTCGATCCCGGTGGCCGAATGCGCCAGCTCCGAGCTGATTCTCGCCAGCAGTGGCAGACCGTTACGATACAAATGATGGGCCAGCCGGTGATGGATCACCGCCAGAATTCCCGGATAGCACAGCAGCACTTCGTCGACACTGCGCGCGGCAGGGTCGCCGTGATAGGCGGCCAGCACGTCGCTGTCGAGAATTTTGCGGATCGCGGGTAATGCACTGGCAAAATCCTGAATCAGCCGCTCGGCGTGCACATCGGCGCAGCTGGCATCTTCGCCGCGCTGGCGGGCGACGTAGCGCAGTTCCAGCCGCGCCTGCGCCAAAAGCGAATTGAGCGCAACATCCAGCGTGTGCCCGACGTAGAAGTCCTCGCTCTCCTCGCGCAGGTCCACAGGGCCCAGTCGCATGGGAAACAACGCCCCAATCAGCGCTTCCAGAATGTCACGCATGGCCGCGCGCGAAGGCAGTTCACGGCCGCCCATTTCTCCGCTTACGCGACCGTTGCGCGTGCGCCATTCATCTCGTGCAGCGCGCAGCTCACCGACGATCCGTTGCAGCTGCCAGTGACCAGTGAGGCCTTCGGCGCATGCCTCTGAAGACGGTTCGGGAATAGTGCTCACGCAGATCTCTCCTCAGTTTGACGGCGCATCTGCCTTGCGTGGCTGAAGTACCGGCCACTCCACAGCAAACGTTTATCGCGAAAAAATAACAGCTTTAGTAAGCCTTTGGAGCATAGGTCGTCAGCAATGGTTTGGTTGCTGTGTAGGAATGGTCTGCCTATAGTCCTGCGACACGCCACACGACTGACCAGAAGAAAGAACCTCCCTCATGATCAAAGACCAGCTTGAACGCTTTAACCGCCTGGAACTGCTGGGCGCACCGACGCCGCTGGAGAAGCTTGAACGGCTGTCGATCTGGGCAGGGCGCGATCTTTACGTCAAACGCGATGACATCACACCGCTCGCGCTGGGCGGCAACAAGCTGCGCAAACTTGAGTATCTGGCCGCCGACGCGCTGGCCCAAGGCGCTGACACGCTGATCACGGCAGGCGCGATCCAGTCCAATCACGTGCGACAAACAGCTGCCGTGGCCGCCAGGCTGGGACTGGGCTGCGTGGCGTTGCTGGAAAACCCCATCGGCACCCAAGACCCTCACTACCTGAATAACGGCAACCGGCTGCTGCTGGACTTGTTCGACGCCAGGGTTGAGCTGGTCGAGAACCTCGACAACGCTGACGAGCAACTGCAAGCGCTGGCTGAGCGGTTGCAATCCAGTGGCAGAAAACCCTATCTCGTGCCGATTGGCGGCTCCAATGCGTTGGGCGCGCTGGGCTACGTGCGAGCAGGCTTTGAGCTGGCCGAGCAGATTCGTCAGTCGGGGCTTGAGTTTGCTGCAGTGGTGCTGGCCTCGGGCAGTGCCGGCACACACAGCGGCCTGGCATTGGCGTTGGCTGAGGTGCTGCCACAGTTGCCGGTGATTGGCGTGACGGTTTCCCGGCCTGAAGAAACCCAGGCGCCCAAAGTGCAAGGGCTTGCCGAACGCACGGCGCAGCTGCTCAGCGTGCCGCTACCGCCCGCGTTCAAGGTGCAACTGTGGGACGAGTATTTTGGGCCACGGTATGGCGAGCCGAATGCCGGAACGCTATCGGCGATCAAGCTGGTGGCCAGCCATGAGGGTCTGTTGCTGGACCCGGTTTACACCGGCAAGGCGATGGCCGGCTTGCTCGACGGCATTGGCCGCCAGCGCTTCAACGACGGGCCGATCATTTTCCTGCACACCGGTGGCGCCCCCGCGCTTTTTGCTTATCCGGACGTATTTTCCGGGCAGTGACGGCCGAGCTAAACCCATGCCGGGATCTGGCGCGCAGACGAGAGGTCGGATATGCCGACACTCGCAAGCATGCGCCTTGGCTTGTGCGGCAGGCCACTGAAAAAGCTGGATAAACTTTTAGCGTCACAGTAGCTTTCGTGCACGTCTGATTCTTGCCGGATATTCCAATAAACAGGGGACTCTCATGAACATGTCTGCAATCCGCCGCACCTTTTTGCTGTCGGCGTTTAACCTGGTGCTGGGCACCGGTCTGGTCAGCCAGGCAGTGGCTGGCGATCAACTTGATACGATCAAAAAGAACGGCACCCTTAAAGTGGGTCTGGAAGGCACGTATCCACCGTTCAGCTTCGTCGATACCAACGGCAAGCTGAGCGGTTTCGAAGTCGAGTTCTCCGAAGCACTCGCCAAGGAGTTGGGCCTCAAAGTGCAGCTGCAAGCAATGCCATGGGCCGGCATTCTGGCCGCTCTGGAATCCAAGCGTCTGGACGTGGTGATCAACCAGGTAACCATTTCCGACGAGCGCAAGAAGAAGTATGACTTCTCCACGCCTTACACCATTTCCGGCATCCAGGCGCTGGTGCAGAAAAAAGACGCTGACAAGTTCAAGACTGCAGCAGACCTCAAGGACCACAAGATCGGCGTGGGCCTGGGCACCAACTACGAACAATGGCTGAAAGAGAACGTACCGGGCGCCATCGTCAAAACCTACGACGATGATCCGACCAAATATCAGGACCTGCGCGTAGGCCGTATCGATGCAATTCTGGTGGACCGCCTGGCCGCACTGGAACTGGTTGCCAAGACCAAAGACACATTGGCTGTCTCTGGCAAACCGTTCTCGCGTCAGGAGTCCGGTATCGCGTTGCGCAAGGGCGAACCCGAGCTGCTGGATGCGATCAACAAAGCCATCGACAAAATGCGTGCAGACGGCACGCTTGCCAAGCTGTCGCAGAAGTACTTCCAGGCTGACGTTACCCAATGATTGAATCGTTTCTCCAGCTCTTCTGGGAATCATTGCCGTTCCTGCTCAAGGGGATGATGTACACCATTCCCTTGAGCCTGGGCAGCATGGTTTTCGGCCTGTCGCTGGGCTTCGGCCTGGCGTTGATGCGGCTGTCGCGGCTAATCGTTCTGCGCGGTATTGCACGGGTTTACGTGTCGTTCTTTCGCGGTACGCCGCTGCTTGTACAGCTGTTCATGATCTATTACGGCCTGCCGCAGTTGGGGATCGAGCTTGACCCGATTCCCGCTGCGCTGATCGGTTTATCGCTGAACATGGGCGCCTACGCCTGCGAAATTCTGCGTTCAGCCATCTCCTCGGTAGACCGTGGTCAGTGGGAAGCAGGCGCCAGCATCGGCATGACCCGAGCGCAGATCATGCGTCGGGCAATCCTGCCGCAAGCAGCGCGTACTGCATTGCCACCGCTGGGCAACAGCTTCATTTCGCTGGTCAAGGATACCGCGCAGGCCGCCACGATCCAGGTGCCCGAACTGTTCCGTCAGGCGCAGCTGATTTCATCGCGCACGTTCGAAATCTTCTCGATGTACCTCACCGTTGCGCTGATGTACTGGGTGCTGTCGACCATCCTGTCGCATTTCCAGAACCGGCTCGAAACCAGGGTCAATCGCCATGACGTGGAGTCCTGAAGCATGATCGTGGTTGAAAAACTGACCAAGGAATTCAAAGGCAATCAGGTGCTCAAGGGCATTGATCTGCGTGTTGAGGCAGGAGAAGTGGTGGCTATCATCGGGCCCAGCGGCTCCGGGAAAACCACGTTGCTGCGGTGCCTGAATTTTCTTGAAGAACCTACCAGCGGCACCATCGTGGTAGGCGATATCAAGATTGATGGCAGCCGTCCGCTGAGCCAGCAACAAGGGCTGATTCGGCAGCTACGCCAGCACGTAGGCTTCGTGTTCCAGAACTTCAACCTGTTCCCCCACCGTACAGCGCTGGAAAACGTCATCGAAGGCCCGTTGGTGGTCAAGAAAATGGCCAAAGACGCCGCCGTGGCGCTGGGCCGCAGCTTGTTGGCGAAAGTCGGGTTGGCAGGCAAGGAAGACGCCTACCCGCGTCGTTTGTCTGGCGGGCAACAGCAGCGCGTGGCGATTGCACGCGCGCTGGCGATGGAGCCGGAAGTCATTCTGTTCGACGAGCCGACCTCCGCTCTGGACCCGGAACTGGTGGGCGAGGTGCTCACCGCGATTCGGGCGCTGGCCGAGGAAAACCGCACGATGGTCATCGTCACGCACGAGATGAGTTTTGCGCGAGACGTCGCCAATCGGGTGGTATTCATCGACAAGGGTGTGATCGTTGAGCAGGGCGAGGCCAAAGCCTTGTTTGCCAATCCGCAAGAAGAGCGCACCCGTCAGTTTCTCGAACGCAGCAGGAATTGATCCTACAGATGCAACTCCCAAAACGGCGCTAATTAGCGCCGTTTCTTACAGCCTTACATTTACACAACTTTAATCCCATCTAAAGAGTGGTTCGGTTATGCGAGCAGCGCAGCACCGACGTATCTATTTTTATTCTCTGCCTTTTACAAATTGATTCAGCCGGTATTGAGCGAGTAATTTTCATAGTGGGCATTCATGTCCGAATATCGTCAGCTTAGCCTCTCTTAGCGCCTCCTCCCGCAACCTCATTTATCAATAAGTAGGAACGCCTAACCTCTAAAAGCTGAAGAACTCAGTCAACTTGTAGGAAAGATCTTTTTCTTATGAACATTTGGCTATAACCGTTATTCCCCCATTGACATTCAGCCAACAACACAATTACCTCGAGAGTAACGAGCAGGGCACTCGCACAACTTTCAAGTGGCGATTTGAGACCAATTGTAATGTTTGCCATAAGTTCGTACTGAGCGTGTACTCATCCGCACCAGAGACGTGCCCCGTTGATTAAGCCCACGAAGCTGCGCACGCATTTGATCTACGCAGACATGGTTACCACCATTAAATGAGTATTCTGATATGACCCACAATGCATTCAAACCCGCACCCTTCAAATTGCTCGCCCCTTACCTCCCTCAAGCCAACAAGCACGGGATTGGCTCCGTCGCCGCGGCCAGCCTGGCTGTCAATATCGACCCTTACCCGGATATGGACATCGGCGACCTCGTGGAACTTTTTTGGGGCGATTGTTATGTCGCTTCAAAACTCCTGACAGCATCTGATATTGGCCATACCTGCGTGCTGCATGTTCCACAAAGCTTTCTGAATACAGGCAAAGTTAAAACTTACTATAGCGTTAAAAAGATCGGCAGCCAGGCTGTTCAGTCGTCGCCGTTCAAACTTTGGGTCAAACTGGAACCCCCCGGCGGCGAATTGATCGGCCCCGACCTGTACGAAAATCAGGGACTGCAAGCGTTGTCATTTCCTCACACAGTCTTGCTCCACGGGCTAAACAAAACGCACATGAGCAACGGCATTGATGTATCGATTAAGGCGTATCCAAACATGGACGCCTACGACGAAATTACCCTGAGCTGGGGCGATACACGTATTGATCTGCCGATCGTGACTCAGGAGGACGTTGGCCAGCCCATCACCTTTCACCTCCCCGGCGCCTTTATCAAAGAAGCGAGTGCGGGTGCGCCACAGGATGTGACGTACTGCGTCATTGACCGGGTAGGAAACAACTCGATGTGGGCGCCTTCGCGGACGATCAGCGTGGCCATGGACAAGCATCGCGACGTTTGAGTCTGTGTGCACTCACCTGCGCGGCAGCCGAGGGCGAGCTCACGTTATTGCCCTTCTATGCTTATTCCAAAATTCAAGTTTATTTAGTTTTTATACACGCTTAGGGTATATGCACCGGACCACCGGACCATCGTCATCTTTACCGCCGCAGCAGCGGCTCAACGAGGTTCGCATGGCCATTTCTACAATTACCCCCGTGCACAACGCCAGGGAATTGCGCGCTTGCAGAGGTCGCCACCATGACTGATCTGAGCGCCACTCACGTCCAGCACTCACTGGACGTATCGCCTTCCCTGTTGCCGGCAGCATTGCTGCGCAACGACGCAGAAGCCATCGCCGCCGCCCACGAACTTGCCAAAGCGGTACGCGTAAATGCCGCGCAGCGTGATCGTGAGCGGCAATTGCCTTGGTCAGAAATCGAGCAATTCACCTGCAGCGGTCTGGGTGGCATCTCGGTCCCCCAGGCTTATGGCGGGCCGCAGGTCTCCTTCGCCACCGTAGCAGAGGTGCTCAGGATTTTGTCAGCGGCAGATCCCGCAGTAGGACAGATCCCGCAGAACCACTTCGGCATCCTCCATTCATTGAGCGGCAGCGCCAGCGAATCCCAGAAAACAGCCCTGTTCGGCAGCGTGCTTCAGGGCGCAAGAATCGGGAACGGCGGGCCGGAACGCGGCACCAAAAACACCCTTGATCTGCGGGCGCGCCTGACAGCCGACGGCGACCGGTTCCTACTCAACGGTGAAAAGTTTTACTCAACCGGCGCGCTGTTTGCGCACTGGGTCGCGGTCAAGGCGCTGAACGATAACGGCGATCAGGTGCTGGTGTTCGTCAAGCGCGGCACGCCGGGGCTGCACATCGTTGACGACTGGTCAGGCTTCGGCCAGCGCACCACGGCCAGCGGCACTGTGCTGCTGACCGATGTGAGCGTCAGCGACGAATGTGTGATTGAACACGGGAAACTGGTCCTGATGCCCAATATTCAGGGCGCCGTTTCTCAACTGATCCAGGCCGCCATTGACGCAGGCATCGCGCGTGAGGCCATCGATGACAGCATCACCTTTGTGCGCGAGCGCTCGCGCCCGTGGATCGAGGCCAACATCGAACGCGCCAGCGACGACCTCTATGTCATTGCCGACATCGGCAAACTCAAGCTCGAACTGCACGCCGCCGAGGCGCTGTTGCGAAAAGCTGGCCGGGTGCTGGACGAAATCGCAGCCAGCCCGATCACTGAGCAATCCGCTGCCAGAGCGTCTATCGCGGTCGCTGAAGCCAAAGTCCTGACCACCGAAGTTGCCCTGCAAGCCAGCGAGAAGTTGTTCGAGCTGGCCGGCAGCCGCGCCACGCTTGCCGAGTTCAACCTGGACCGGCACTGGCGCAACGCACGGGTCCACACCCTGCACGACCCCGTCCGCTGGAAGGTCCACGCCGTGGGCGCCTACCACCTCAACGGCGCCCTGCCTGCCCGCCACTCCTGGATCTGACCAGACCACTGGAATCACTGTTATGAGCGCTACTGTTTCGCTGCCTGAGCATCAGACGGCAACCACCATCGTGATCATCAAAGATGACGCCCAAGCACTGAACATCGCGCGGGACCTGGCCTTGCGCTTCAAACAAGGCAGCAGCGCGCGTGATCGCGAGCGCCGCTTGCCGCATGCCGAACTCGAACAGTTTTCGCAGTCCGGTCTGTGGGCCATCAGCGTCCCAAAAGCCTTTGGCGGCGCGGGTGTTTCCAATGTCACGCTGGCCGAAGTCATTCGCATCATTGCGGCAGCTGACGGCTCACTCGGGCAGATCCCGCAAAATCATTTCTACGCCCTTGAAGTCTTGCGCGTGAATGGCAATTCGGAGCAGCAGCGACGCCTGTACTCAGAAGTTCTCGCAGGGCAGCGCTTCGGGAATGCGCTTGCAGAACTGGGCACCAAAAACGCCCATGAGCGGACGACGCACCTGTCCCGAGACGGCGAAGGATTTCGCATTAGCGGGCGTAAGTTTTATTCCACCGGAGCGCTGTACGCACAGCGAATTCCCACGTCGGTGATCGACGAAGACGGCATTCAGCAGTTGGCGTTCGTACCGGCAAATACGCCCGGCCTTACAGTGATCGACGACTGGAGCGGTTTTGGCCAGCGCACCACGGGCAGCGGCTCGGTGGTGTTCGACAACGTACCTGTCAACGCCGCAGATGTGGTCCCGTTTCAAACTGCCTTCGAGCGCCCGACCACTGTCGGTCCGTTGGCGCAGATCCTTCATGCCGCTATCGACACCGGCATTGCCCGCGCCGCCTTTGAAGACGCGCTGCATTTCGTCCGCACCCGCACACAGCCGTGGATCGATTCCGGTATCGAAAAGGCGGTGGATGATCCGCTCACCCTGCACAGCTTCGGCAAGCTCGGTATTCGCTTGCACGCTGCAGAAGCGCTGCTTGAGCGCGCAGGGGAGTTTCTGGACCGCGCTCAGGCGGACAGCAGCCCTGAAAACGTCGCCGCAGCCTCCATTGCCATCGCCGAAGCGCGCGCCATCAGCACCGAAATCTCACTCGCCGCAGGCAGCACGCTGTTCGAACTGGCCGGGTCGCAGGCAACGCTCGCCGAACACAATCTGAACCGCCACTGGCGCAATGCACGGGTGCACACGCTGCACGACCCGGTGCGCTGGAAGTATCACGCCATCGGCAATTTCTACCTCAATAACGTCAATCCGCCGCGTCGAGGGACGATCTGATGAGCAAGAAAAAAATCCTTCTCAACGCCTTCAACATGAACTGCATCGGCCATATCAATCACGGTTTCTGGACCCACCCGAGGGACACGTCCACCCAGTACAAGACGCTCGAATACTGGACGGATCTGGCGCAGTTGCTGGAGCGCGGCCTGTTCGACGGCCTGTTCATCGCCGACATCGTGGGCGTCTATGACGTGTATCAGAACTCGGTGGATGTGACGCTCAAGGAGTCGATTCAATTGCCGGTCAACGATCCACTGTTGCTGTTATCGGCGATGGCGGCTGTTACCCGCAACCTCGGTTTTGGCCTGACCGCCAATCTGACGTACGAAGCGCCGTATCTGTTCGCACGCCGCATGTCGACGCTGGACCACCTGAGCCGCGGACGCGTGGGCTGGAACATCGTCACCGGCTATCTGGACAGCGCAGCCAAGGCAATGGGCCTCAACGAACAGAATGGGCACGACCGCCGTTACGACCAGGCCGATGAATATCTGGAGGTGCTTTACAAACTCTGGGAGGGCAGCTGGGAAGATGGTGCGGTCATCGATGACCGGCAGGCCCGCGTCTACGCCCAGCCGGACAAAGTGCACAAGGTCCGGCACAAGGGAGAGTTTTATCAGGTTGAGGGGTATCACCTGTGTGAGCCCTCGCCGCAACGCACACCGGTGTTGTTTCAGGCGGGCAGTTCCGAGCGCGGTTTGCAGTTTGCAGGAGCCAACGCTGAGTGCGTGTTCATCAGCGGGCAGAACAAAGCCTCAACCCGCGAGCAGGTGGACAAGGTCCGCGCCGTGGCTCAGAGCGCGGGGCGTAACCCTGACGACATCAAGGTGTTCATGGGGCTGAACGTGATCGTCGGCAAAACCGAAGCACAGGCCCAGGCCAAGCTCGCCGAATATCAGGGTTATGCCAGCGCCGAGGCCGGACTTGCGCATTTCGCCGCGTCGACCGGGATCGATTTTGCCGAATACGAACTGGACGAGCCGATCCAGCATGTGAAGGGCAACGCGATTCAATCGGCCACCAAAATCCTCAAGAACAACGATTGGACCCGGCAAAAACTACTCGACCAGCATGCCTTGGGTGGCCGCTATATCACACTGGTCGGCTCTGGGGAGCAGGTCGCGGACGAGCTGGAATCCTGGATCGCCGAGACCGGGCTCGATGGCTTCAACCTGACACGAATCGTCACCCCAGAGAGCTACGAGGACTTTATTGATCTGGTGATCCCCGAGCTGCAGCGCCGTGGCTCGTACAAGACTGCTTACGAGAGCGGCACGCTGCGCGAAAAACTGTTTCCCGACGGCGGTGCACGATTGCCCGAGCGGCATGCGGGAGCGAGCTTCAGAACACACAACAAATAGATCGCACGTCCTTTGTAGGCGCTGACGAGCAACGCGAGGCTGCGATGCAATTTGCCGGGCACAAGCACGCTCCTCCAGCCTTCCCCCACCATTTGATTACTGGACTACCGAAAATGACAAAAACCCTGATTGCTCTGGCCCTCAGCGCGCTCGCCCTGACCGCTCACGCCGCAGACAAGCCGCTCAAGGTCGGCACCACGGCAGCCTTTGCCATCCCGCTGGAAGCTGCCGTCGCTGAAGCCGACAAGCAGGGTCTGAAGGTTGATCTGGTGGAGTTCACCGACTGGATCGCACCGAACGTCAGCCTCGCGGCCGGGGATATCGACGTGAACTACTTCCAGCACATTCCGTTTCTGGAAAACGCAAAAGCCGCGTCCGGCTTCGATCTGGTGCCGTACGCGCCGGGCATCATCAACAACGTCGGGCTGTATTCGAAAAAGTACAAGAGCTTCGATGAGCTGCCGAGCGGCGCGACCGTGGCGATCGCCAACGACCCGATCAACAGCGGTCGCGGCCTGCAACTGCTCGCCAAGGCCGGCTTGATCACGCTGAAACCGGGCGTGGGTTACAAGGCCACCGAAGACGACATCACCGCCAACCCGAAGAAGATCAAGCTGATCCAGGTCGAAGCCGTGCAGCTGGTGCGCGCCTATGACGATGCCGATCTGGTGCAGGGCTACCCGGCATACATTCGTTTGTCGAAGACCTTCGATGCCGGCTCGGCGATTCTGTTCGACGGCCTCGACCACCCGGAATACGTGATTCAGTTCGTCATCAAACCGGACCACAAGGATGACCCGCGTCTGGCCAAGTTCATCGACATCTACCAACACTCGCCGGTCGTGCGCGCCTCGCTGGATAAGGTCAACGGCTCGCTGTATGAGGTCGGCTGGAAGAACTGATCATGACTGCATCCGCGCAACGCGCTTTAGGGCTTGAGGCTGCTGCCCCACATGCCGCCGAGCAAGCCGAACTGCACCCGGAAAAGCAGCGCGCCCATGTGCGCTTCATCAATCTGGGCAAGGTCTATGAAGGTCAGCAAGGGCTGGTACCTGCGCTTCAGGGCATCGATCTGGATATCCAGCACGGTGAGGTGTTCGGCATTATCGGCCGCAGCGGCGCAGGCAAATCGTCGCTGATCCGCACCATCAATCGTCTGGAAAAACCCAGCAGCGGGCGCGTGCTCATCGATCAGGTAGACATCGGGGAGTTCAACGAAGACAAGCTGGTGGAGCTGCGTCGACGCATCGGCATGATCTTCCAGCACTTCAATCTGATGTCGGCGAAAACCGTGTGGCAGAACGTCGAGCTGCCGCTCAAGGTCGCAGGCGTGCCGAAGGCGCAGCGTCAGCGCAAAGTCGCCGAGCTACTGGAGTTGGTCGGGCTGGAAGGCAAGCACAAGGCCTATCCGGCGCAGTTGTCGGGCGGGCAGAAGCAGCGCGTCGGCATTGCCCGGGCGTTGGTGCATGATCCGGCGATTCTGCTGTGCGACGAGGCGACTTCCGCCCTCGATCCGGAGACCACGCAATCGATTCTCGGCCTGCTGCGCGAGATCAACCAGCGCCTGGGGCTGACGATCATTTTGATCACCCACGAGATGGCCGTGATCCGGGAGATCTGTGACCGCGTGGTGGTGTTGGAAAAAGGTGAAGTCGTCGAGCAGGGCCCGGTATGGCAGGTGTTCGGCAATCCGCAGCATGAGGTGAGCAAGACGCTGCTGGCGCCGCTGCAGCACGCGCTGCCGGAGGATGTGCAAGCGCGTCTGCAGCCGCATCCTTCAGAGCTTCACGCCAGCGTTGTGCTGGATCTGCAGTTCACCGGCATCGACGGCAAGGAGCCTGATCTGTCGGCGCTGTTCAATGCATTTGGCGGGCGCGTGAGCCTGCTGCATGGCGGCGTCGAACGCATTCAAGGGCGTGCGCTGGGTCATCTCCTGCTGGCGGTGGCTCACTCGCCGTTGTCGGTGGACGAATTGCTCAATCGCGCCCGCAAACACGCACAGCACGCGGAGGTACTGGGCTATGTGGCTTGATCGTCTCTGGCAGGGCGTCATCGACACCTTTCTGATGGTCGGCGTGTCGTCGCTGATCGCCTTGATTATGGGCATTCCACTGGCCGTGATTCTGGTCACCAGCGGCAAGGGCGGCATCTTTGAAGCGCCCAACGTCAATCGGGTGCTGGGCGCGTTCGTGAATATTTTCCGCTCGGTGCCGTTCCTGATTCTGATGGTCGCGCTGACCCCGTTCACCCGGCTGATCGTCGGCACGACCTACGGCGTGTGGGCAGCGGTGGTGCCACTGACCATCGCGTCGACGCCGTTCTTCGCACGCATTGCGGAAGTCAGCCTGCGCGAAGTCGACCACGGTCTGATCGAAGCGGCACAAGCGATGGGTTGCCGCCGCTGGCACATCGTCTGGCAAGTGCTGTTGCCGGAAGCGCTGCCGGGTATCGTGGGCGGATTTACCATCACGATTGTGACCATGATCAATTCGTCGGCCATGGCCGGTGCCATTGGGGCGGGAGGATTGGGGGATATTGCTTACCGATATGGCTATCAGCGGTTTGACACGCAGGTGATGCTCACCGTGATCGTGTTGCTGGTGATATTGGTGGCGGTGATTCAATTGGGCGGGGATCGATTGGCGTTGCGTTTGAATAAGCGCTGATCAAAGCGCGCCATCCCTGTAGGACTGGCTTTAGCCGGGAAAGCGTCAGATGCGACACTGCAAAATTGATGGCGCTGCCACGGGCCCCTTCCCGGCTTTAGCCGGTCCTACCAAGCCCGCGCCCAATGCAAATCAACTGTAGGAGCAATCGGAGGTTACGACGGTCGCGAAAGCGGTGGGTCTGTGACCTGGATGTTGGCTGACACGAGGCATTCGCGAGCAAGGTGGATCGCCACCCCGGTCACTCCTACAGGTTCGTGCCGATGTTTATAGGGAATTCCCTTCGTGACTGCAGGGCTGGCAGTATTCGATCTGGTGAGCATAGGCCTGTGTGCATATGAGGCGAGAAATGCAAAACAACTCTGATCGGGCGCAACTGACTCAGGAAGTGATTGAGCTTTTTGTTTCTATCATTGGCTTTATCCCGCGAAACAACGTCACGGCCACCACCAATTTCATCCGCGACTTCGAGATCATCGATGACGATCTCACCTGTTTCATGATGCAGGTGAAGTGGCAATACAAACTCAAGCCAACGCCCGAAGATTGGGCACGGATTGAAACCATCGACGAGGTGGTCGATTTGATCCTTACTGAGCAATTGATCAAAACCTGAGCGGGAGTATATTGGCGGCCTTATTCGCCCAGACAACCGCCTCATGAAACTCGATCCAACCGACCTCGCCCAGATCACGGCCACTACCCTCGGCAACTATAACGAGGTCGCCGAGGGCTTTCGCGAAGGCACTCGCGACCATGACGTCAGCCAGAACATCGACGCGCTGCTGCGCAATATCAAAAGCCCGGCGCCGTTCCAGATTCTTGATTTCGGCTGCGGGCCTGGCCGTGATCTGCAAGCCTTCACCGCCATGGGCCACATCGCCACCGGCCTGGACGGCTCCGAACGCTTCGCCGAAATGGCCCGTGCCGACAGCGGCTGCGAAGTGCTTCATCAGAACTTCCTTGAGCTGAACCTCCCTGCTGAACGATTCGACGGCATCTTCGCCAACGCCGTGTTGTTTCACATCCCCAAGCAAGAGTTGCCGCGTGTGCTGCGCGAGTTGCGGGCGAGCCTGAAACCGGGCGGCGTGCTGTTCAGCTCCAATCCCCGGGGGCATAACCAGGAAGGCTGGAAGGGCGAACGGTATGGCTCGTACCACAATCTGGATGCATGGCGCGGATTGTTGATTGATGCTGGTTTTATCGAGCTGGAGCATTACTTTCGGCCGACAGGTATGCCGAAAGAGCAGCAGCCTTGGTTGGCAAGCGTCTGGCGAAAACAATAAGATTATTGCAAGTAAGCCGTTCCGCTGCTATCGCGAATTAATCTAAAAAATTGTTATTCAAAACTGTTCGGCACGGCGATTACTCCCATACACTAAACTTGTAAATCCAGCTCGCAACTGAATCGACAGATACTTCCCTTGCGGGCTCTACAGGGAATTGGCCTACGATCGGCAAGGAGAATAAACATGGCTTCCGAAATGATGAGAAATGGCAATTTTTCCAATAAAACACTGACAGACTGGGCAAAAAAACCTGCTGACTTTACAGAGAAATATGAAAAGTACGAGGTTGGCTACAGTCTATTGCTGATGCCAAGCCAGCAAATATCCCAGACGTTGGGGGCTGTAGGTACCGGAGAGCTGAGATTCAAGTTTGACGTTAAAAGCTATAGCCCCGACGTCATTGTGGTACTGGTACTTATTTTGATGGCTGCTGATGGAGGTATTTCCGCTTCACCCATGCCTGTCTTCGCATCACCTGAGTGGACAAAATATGATGTAGGCATTTACCCAGAACAGGACTACGCCAGCGCAATTTTAACGGTAACCTGCGGTATTGGCTCAGGTATAAAAACTGATAGACCGGCAGATAAAGAAGTCGAAGAGGGCCCTGTTCGGGTTGGAAACTTTAGCCTAACGTAAAAACAAACAGAGCTGATCCAACTTCTATCTTTTGCCTTCCCACCAACATACCCCGTCGCTTCTTTGCGACGGGAGTATTGCACTGATTTTAAAGTCTTCTTCAGTGTTTTCCTATTGAAGGCGCCGACGAGCTCGCTATTGATGCAGTCATTCTTTTTATGAGCGATGAGAACACTGGCCGTTTATAGCAAGTCATTATAAAACTGTAATTTCTGACAAGGAGCAAGTATTTGCGTCATCCCGTAATCGGTCTCACTTACCAAAAGCTGAATACGTGTGAACTCCGGCGTTATTCAGCGACACAAGAGATAATGCGATGAACATCTACATTCTTGAATTGACAGGTCAAAAGTTTCACGCTAGAGGTGGAGCCTTCTGACACGATCGAGAGCCTAAAGGCCCAAATAACTGATGCTTCCCAAATTCCGGTGACTCGACAACGATTAATTTTTGCTGGAACGCGATTGGAGGATGGACGAACATTATCCGACTACAACATTCAAAGGGAGTCAACGATACATCTGGCGTTGTCGCTGTCGTAATCACTATCTAACTTCGCGTCGCTCCAACAGACTCGCAAGACATTGTTGGAGATTCTATGGTCCTGCGAAAGCCCTTAAACTGCCTTTGATTGGTATTCGCTTTGGTTTTTCAGCAAAGCGAACACCACCCGCGCCAGTTTGCGGCCAAGGATGACCAGCGCCTGTGTGGTGCTGAATCCGCGGGCTCTTTGCTGTTCATAAAAAGGCTTCCAGGCGGCTGTGCGGCTGGCGGACATCGCCGCGTTATAAAGCAGGCGACGGGCTTCTGAGTCGCCCCGTTTGGTCAGGCTGCGGCGCCCGTCCTTTTGTCCCGATTTGGACACCCTCAAGTCCATGCCCAGAAAAGCGATAAACGCATCGCTGCCTCTGAACGTGCCTCGCTCAAAGGTGGCCAGCAGCCGGGCCGCTGTTAAAAATCCAATACCCTCAACCTGCATGCAACGTTTTAATGTTCCCAGCAAACCGGCCTTTTCCAGGAGACTCTTGATCATCTTTTCGACAAGCGCCTCAAGTCTTTGCATTGACTTGACCTGCGCCGTAAATGACGTTTTCAGAAGCGGCTCATTAGCCCAGCTTTGAGTCAGGCTGGTGCGTGCCTGGACCAGCGCGGCACGTCTGCGGAACAGGCTCAGCAATTGGCGATAGAGCGGGGATGGTGGCGTCCATGGATGCAGCTCTTCGGCTTCATTTTTCAAATAGCGCGCCAGTAAACGGGCATCAAGAGCATCGGTCTTGGCGCGTACATTGACGCCTTTGCGGTAGTGGCTCAGCTCGTATCCACCGACCATGTAAATGACACAGCCGGTCTCATGGGCCAGATCGGCAAACAGCAGGTGATAGATATTGGTGGCTTCAATGGCGATCGCGACTTTAGCCGGCAGCGCCTTCAACCACTGTTTGATAGCCGTTTTGGTGTTGGGAATAGCCTCCAGCAGATCACGCTCGGCGTGGAAAATCACCAACTCATCTTTGGCGACATCCACGCCCACGATCGGTTTTGACGCACAGACCAGCATTGCCATGGGAACAACCTCCGGGATAAGGTTCAGGGACTTGAAGGGGTTACCCAGAGGCGCAGGCTTGTTCCTATCGTCGGTCTAGCCAGAAGCATTCTTTATCGGCGCTTGGGTGAAAGGAGGAGGGGTGAAATCTCCAACGGTCTGTACTGCGCGAACAGTCAGATGCGAGTCTTGTCCCTCCTCCTCCCTTCAAGTCCTACCATACAAGCGAGACTTGCCCGCGAAGCTGTCACCGCGCAGGCGCTGGCTCCCCGCGATCCTCATCGTCGGCATCGCTATCGCCAGCCTTCTTATCAGCCTCAGCCTTCTGGCGATCTTCATCGTTTGGCTCTCAGATCTTGTACCAGGCCACGTACAGCGCCGGCAGGAACAACAGCGTCAGCAACGTGGCGATGATGATGCCATTACGCTGAGCGATTACAACGAATCGGCCGAAGGCTTTCGCGAGGGCACCCGCGATCACGACGTCAGCCAGAACATCGATGCATTGCTGCGCCATATCCAGAGCGACAAGCCTTGGCAGATTCTGGATGTCGGCTGCGGGCCGGGGCGAGATCTGAAAACCTTTACCGCCCTGGGACACATCGCGACCGGGCTTGATGGCTCGGAGCGCTTCGCCGAAATGGCACGCGCAGACAGTGGCTGTGCGGTGTTGCAGCAGAATTTTCTGGAACTCGATCTACCCGCCGAACGCTTCGACGGTGTCTTCGCCAACGCCTGTCTGTTTCATATCCCCAATCAGGAATTGCCCAGGGTCTTGAGCCAATTGCGTGCAAGCCTGAAGCCTGGCGGCGTGTTGTTCAGCTCCAACCCACGCAGGCAGAACCAAGAAGGCTGGAAAGGCGAGCGCTATGGCTCGTACCACGATCTGGAAACATGGCAAGGCTTGCTCACCCGCGCGGGATTTGTGGAGCTGGAACACTATTACCGGCCAGCGGGTTTGCCGCTTGAACAACAACCCTGGTTGGCGAGTGTCTGGCGTAAGGCGTAAGTCGTGACTGGACCGGCGAACGTTGGTTAAAACATAACCCCCGTCGCCTCCCTCGCGGGCATTGCGACTTGCCCGCGAAGCTGTCACCGCGCAGGCGCTGGCTCCCCGCGATCCTCACCATCTGCATCTACATCTGCATCCGTACCGCCGTCGCCATCGCCTTCCTTCTTGGCCTTTTTATCAGCTTCAGCCTTCTGCCGATCCTCATCGCTTGGCTCTTTGATTTTGTACCAGGCCACATACAGCGCGGGCAGGAACAGCAGCGTCAGCAGCGTGGCGATGATGATCCCGCCGATCATGGCGTAGGCCATCGGGCCCCAGAAGACTTCACGGGCGATGGGGATCATGCCCAGGCTTGCCGCCGCAGCAGTCAGCAGGATCGGCCGGCGACGATGCTCGGTCGCTTCCGCCACGGCATCCCACGGTAAATAACCGTCTTTCTCGTAGGCGTCGATCTGCGTCACCAGAATCACCGAGTTACGGATGATGATGCCGATCAACGCCAGCACCCCGAGAATCGCCACAAAGCCCATGGGTGTCCCGGTCGGCACCAGCGCCAGCACCACACCGATCAATCCAAGCGGGGCGACGCTGGCGACCAGAAACATCTTCTGCACGCTATGCAGCTGGATCATCAGAAACGTCGCCATCAGGAAGATCATCAGCGGCACGACTTTGGCGATAGGCCCTTGGGCCTTGCCGCTCTCCTCCACCGTACCGCCAGTCGCGACCTTGTAGCCTGTAGGCAAACCGGCCGCAAACTTGTCGATATCGGGTTTGAGTTCCTTGACCAGATCGGTCGGCTGCATCTCGTCGCGCACAGCCGCTTTCAGCGTGATCGTCGGCTTGCGATCACGACGCCAGACCAGCGGCTGCTCAAGCTCATAACGCACAGTGGCAAACGCCAGCAACGGAATCGACGTGCCGCCCGGCGTTACGATCTGCAGGTTTTGCAGAGTCTCCGGCGAACCACGCTCGGCGTCTTCGGCACGGCCCACCACATTGATCAGGTAAATATCGTCGCGCACCTGGGTGACTGCAGAGCCCGAAACAATGCTGTTCATCAGCTGCGCAACGTCTTCGGACGACAACCCGAGCTGGCGAGCCTTGTCCTGATTGATGTCGATGCGCAGGACTTTCCCCGGCTCGTTCCAGTCGTAAATCATCTCGCCTATGTGCTGGTTTTTATCCAGCAGGGTCGCCAGGTCAATAGCATGCTGACGCACCTTGTCGACGTCATCACCGCTCACCCGATACTGAATCGGACGCCCAACCGGCGGCCCCATTTCCAGTGCTTGAACATACGTGCCGATCCCGACGAAATCCTTGCGCAGCGTCTGTTTCAAGCGCTCGGTCAGCGCACCACGCTCCTCCAGCCCTTTGCTGACAATGACCAGTTGCGCGTAGTAGGGGTTTTCGAGTTGCTGGTCCAGCGGCAGGTAGAAACGCACCGCGCCCTGACCGATGTAGGAGCTCCAGCTCACGATATCCGGGTCATCTTTAAGCGTCGCTTCAAGGCGGTCCACCACTCTGCGGGTCTCGTTGATCGAGGCGTTTTGCGGCAGGTTGAGGTCCACCAGAATCTCGGGACGGTCCGAGGACGGGAAGAACTGGTTCTGCACGAAGCGCATGCAGAACAGCGATGCTGCAAACAGCAAAAGGGTGATGATGATGGTCAGCCAGCGGTGGCGCATGGCCCAGAACATGCTGCCGTTAAAGGCGCGAGCCACACGGCCCGGCTTGGCATGTTCGTCCTTCTTTTTGACGTTCGCGCTGAGGATATGCACGCCAATGACCGGCGCAAAAAGGACAGCCACCACCCAGGACACCAGCATCGCCACGGCAATTACAGCAAACAGCGTGAACGTGTATTCCCCCGCCGAGCTGGCGTTCAAACCAATGGGCACAAACCCTGCGACCGTGACCAACGTGCCGGTGAGCATCGGGAACGCGGTGGAGGTATACGCGAACGTCGCAGCCTGCTCTTTGGTGTCGCCCATTTCCAGGCGCGTGACCATCATCTCCACGGTAATCATTGCGTCATCGACCAGTAGGCCAAGGGCGATGATCAATGCGCCCAAGGAGATCCGCTGCATGGTGATGCCGCTGTATTCCATGAATACAAACACCATCGCCAGCACCAACGGAATCGAGCACGCCACCACCAGTCCGGCGCGCATACCGAGGCTGATGAAGCTGACGATCAGCACGATCACGACCGCTTCGAACAACGCGCTGGTGAAGCCGCCAACGGCTTTCTCGACCACTTGGGCCTGATCCGACACGCTGTGAACGCCAACGCCGATCGGCAAGTTGGCGGTGGTGGCGTCCATGCGCGCATGCAACTGCTTGCCGAACTCCTGGACATTGCCGCCCTTCTTCATGGCAATCGCCAGGCCGATGGCCGGTTTGCCGTCGAAGCGGAACAGCGGCTTGGGCGGATCGACGTAGCCGCGGGAAATATCCGCAATGTCACTCAGGCGATAAAACCGGTCATTGAGCCGCAGATTGACCGCCGCCAGATCCTTCTCCGAAGCGAACTGGCCCGATGTGCGCACCGATATCCGCTCTGGCCCGGCCTCAATCACGCCCGCAGGGGTGACGGTGTTCTGCGATTGCAGGCTTTGCACAACCTGGCGCTGATCAAGCCCAAGCGCAGCGAGTTTGCGCGTGGAGAAATTGAGGTACAGCACTTCGTCCTGCTGGCCGATCATCTCGACCTTGCCCAGCCCCGGCACATCACGGATCTGCACCCGGACTTCTTCGACGTAGTCGCGCAACTGGCGCATCGTCAGGCCATCGCCGGTGAACGCGTAAATCGAACCGTACACATCACCGAACTCATCATTGAACGCCGGGCCTTGCAAGCCCTGGGGAAACTGCCCGCGAATGTCGTCGATCTTCTTGCGCACCTGGTACCAGATTTCCGGAATCGCTTCGGCATCGGTGGTATCACGCAGGTAAACCATGACGGTCGACTCGCCCGGCCGCGTGTAGCTTTTCACATAGTCGAGGGAATCAAGCTCTTCAAGCTTTTTCTCGATACGGTCGGTGACCTGCTCCAGCGTTTCGTCGACCGTCGCGCCCGGCCAACGCGTCTGGATGACCATCGTTTTGATCGTGAAGGAAGGATCTTCCTCGCGACCAAGGTTCATGTAGGAAAACACGCCCATCAACAGCGCGACGAACATCAGGTACCAGACGAAGGATTGGTGTTTCAGTGCCCAATCGGAGAGGTTGAACTTCCCTTTCATTTCGGGCTTTCCTTATCGACTTTGACTTTCTGCCCCGGCTTGAGGCTGTTCACACCGGCAGTGACGACACGGTCGCCCGACTTGACGCCGCCGCTCAGCACAACGCGGTCCTCCTCGTGGCTGAGCACGCTGACCTGGCGGGGCGACACGGTCTGGTTCTGCATGTCGACGATCCATATCTGCGTCTTGCCATCGACTTCCTGCACCACGCTGGCGGGCAATTCGATACGCGGTTCAATGGCTGAACTGGCAGTCACGCTGATCGCAGTGCCCAGCCGGAACGCAGCCGGGGTATCAGCCAGCGTCAGGCGTGCACGACGGGTTCGGGTGCTGCGCTCGGCTTGCGGCTCCAGTTCGCGCACGGTTGCGGTGGTCTTGATGGTGGGTTCCAGTTGGCTGGCGACTGTGAACACCACGTCTGGCGGCAGTTGCTCGGCGAGCCCGGCGGGCAGATCGATCACCGCTTCCTTGATGTCCCGCCGCGCCAGCGTCACGACCTGCTCGCCAGCCGTGACCACTTGCCCGGCCTCGACTTTCCATTCGGTGACCACGGCGTCGTGGTCCGTGCGCAGTTCGCTGTAGCTCAGTTGATCCTTGGCCTGCTGCACCTGCGCCTTGGCCTGGTCATAAGAGGATTGCGTGGTTTTAAGGTCCGTCACGGCAACGTCCAGCGCGGCCTGCGCGCCAACACCGCGATCAAACAGTTCGTGCTGACGCCGGGAGTTGGCTTGTGCGTTGATCAACTGAGCCTCGACGCGTGCCAGATCGCCCTGCGTCGAGCGCACCTGATTTTGCTGATCCGTTGGGTCGAGTACTGCCAGCAAGTCGCCTTTGCTGACCTCGCTGCCGACATCGACCTTGCGCTGTGCGATCCGCCCCGACACCCGAAAGCCAAGGGTGCTCTCGTAACGTGCGGCGATGTTGCCAGCAAAGCGCCCGAGATCTTGCGCGGACTGCGTTTGCACCTGCACGAACAACACCGGACGCACCGGCTCTGGTGGTGGCTCCTCGGCGCTACAGCCGGACAACAGAACGACCATCAGCAGAACACCGGACGCGCGCTTCATGGCTGCGCCCCTGCGGGCTGTTGAAGTACTTCGGCCAACTCAACCTGCATGTCCGGGTGCAACAATTGACCGCCTGCGACCACGACTTTGTCTCCGCTTTTCAAGCCATCGCTGATGACGACTTTGCTGGTCAGATAACGACTAATCGTCACCCCGCGCAGGTTCGCCTTGTTTTGATCATCGACCACCCAGACCGCGGGCTGCCCCAGCTGATCGCCCAAGCCTTTGGTCAGCGCCGCCCAAGGCAGTTCGACGCTCGTCTTGGCAGGGACGGTCATCGCCGCGCTGACCACCGACCCCAGTTCCATGCCGGAAGGCAGTGAGTTCAAAGCGATCTTGACCTGAAGAGTGCCGGTTTGCGCCGATACCGCAGGCGTGACTTCACGCACTTTGCCAGTGGTTTTGATAGCAGGATCATCGAGCAGCGTGACATTGACCGACTGATCGGTGGGCGGCTCGACGAACAGCGATTCATAGACGTTGAACACCGCGTCGCGTTCGCCATCGCGGGCGAGGCCGAAAATAGGCGCGGTGGCCTGGACCACCTGGCCCACTTCAGCCTGACGCGCAGTGATGATGCCCGGCGCATCGGCAACCAGTGCGGTGTAACTCAGTTGCTCACGAGCGTTGGCCAACTGCGCTTGTGCCGCCTTGAGCGCGCTCTGGCTGCTGCGCAACGCCGCCTGGGCCGAATCGTATTCGCTGCGGCTGGTGTAACCCTTGGGCAGCAGTTTCTCCTGACGCACGAAGGCGGCGCTGGTCTGTTTGACACGGGCTTGCTCGGCGGCTTCGACCGCGACGGCCGAGGCGACGCTGGTCTGCAAATCCTTGGGATCGAGTTTGGCGAGCACCTGCCGGGCCGATACCCTGTCGCCTACATCGACCATGCGCTGAATGATTTTGCCGCTCACGCGGAAGGACAACTGGGTCTGCACGCGTGCCTGCACATCGCCCGTCAGTGCGACCGCGGCCGCGTACTCAACGGTTTTGACCTCTTGGACCTGTACGCGGGGAAGCTCAGGCTCCTGGGGTTTTTCTTTGCCACAGCCAACCAGAATCGACATGCACAAAGCAACGCCAACGGCCGTCAGACCGGTACGTGAAACAGTGGGATGAGCAGGCATGCAAACTCCTTGTGCCTATGCCGTTCGCTGAAACGCTCCGAGCCATGTGCTCAAGGAGGCGATCGCGCCGTGATCATGCGACTGTGAGCGTAGATCAGGGTTCCTTGCGCGGCTAAACTCAGATCCCACTGACAGGTTCAGATCTCTTGGCAGCCAAGGAAGCGCCCAATGCTCACCACACTCGCCGTCGCCAATTACCGCTCTATCAACTCGCTGGTCATGCCGTTGGCGCGACTGAACTTGATCACCGGTCCCAACGGCAGTGGTAAGTCCAACCTGTATCGCGCCCTCCGTCTGTTGGCTGAAACCGCTCAAGGCGGTGTGATCAACGCGCTGGCGCGTGAGGGTGGACTGAACTCGACGTTCTGGGCCGGGCCGCAAAACATCAGTCGCCGCATGCGCAACGGCGAAGTCGAGATCCAGGGCGGGCCGCGCACCGAGGTCAAACGCCTGCGGCTGGGCTTCGCAGGCGAGGATTTCAGCTACGCCATTTCGCTGGGATTGCCTGCGCCGCCCGGCGCGCCGACAGCCTTTTCCCTTGACCCTGAAATAAAGCGTGAGTGCATCTGGGCGGGCCCGCTGTATCGGCCTGCGAGCTTGCTGGTCGACCGTAAAGGTCCAATGGTGCGTGCGCGAGAGGGCCGCGAGTGGGATGTACTGGCGCAAAAACTGCCAACGTTCGACAGCCTCTTCGATCAGGTCGGCAGCCTGCGCTCATCGCCCGAAGTGCTGCGTTTGCGTGAGAGCATTCGCGGCTGGCGCTTTTATGATCATTTTCGCAGTGACACAGAAGCCCCGGCTCGACAACCGCAACTGGGTACCCGCACGCCGGTGTTGCATCACGACGGTCGTGACCTGGCGGCTGCGCTGCAGACCATCCGCGAGATCGGCGACCCCGAAGCGCTGGACGCAGCAATCGCTGACGCCTTTCCCGGCGCGCGTTTAGAGATCAACGCGGCGGCGGGCGGTCACTTCGCGATTGAGTTTTATCAACAGGGCTTGCTGCGACCGTTGTCGGCGGCGGAGTTGTCGGACGGCACCTTGCGCTATCTGCTGCTGATTGCCGCGCTGCTGACACCACGCCCGCCAACGATGATGGTGCTGAACGAGCCCGAAACCAGCCTGCACCCGGATTTGCTCCCTGCCTTGGCGCGGTTGATCATTCGTGCATCCCGGGAATGCCAGGTCTGGGTGGTGTCCCACGCCAGTCGCTTGATCGCCGCGCTGGAACAAGACACGTCGTGCAATTGCATCGTGCTGGAAAAAACCCTGGGCCAGACCGAAATGGTTGGCCAGGGAATGCTCGATCAACCGGCGTGGCACTGGCCGGATTGAGGCTGTCGATACATGCATATCGATTTCGCTGAAAAAAGATGATGCGTTCCGCTTGCCTGCGATGAGGGTGTTTCAGGCGACAGATGTGTCACTGACAAATTGCTATTCGCGGGCAAGCGCGCTCCTACAGGGTTAACAAATCTGACTCAGCTGCCGGCGCCGCCATGTGCTTCTTCGAAGAAGTAGTCTTTCCAGCTCTCGGCCTTGTTCTTCAGTACGCCTAGCTCTTGGAGCTTCTGGGCGTAGATGAAGGTGCGTTGCGGCACGACGGTGAAGTCGATTTCAGGATCGGAGACGATCTTCTCCACGAACGGCAGCGCCAGCTTCGATTTCTCAACGTCGATGTAGGTCTTCGCAGCGGCGGGCTTGTCGGCTTTGATGATTTTCTCGGCTTCAGCCAGTGCGTCGTAAAACGCTTTGTAGGTCTTGGGGTTTTCGTCGTGGAATTTCTGTGTGGTGTAAAGCACGTTGAACGTGGCCGGACCGCCCAGGATGTCGTAGGAGCTCAGCACTTTGTGCACCTTGGGGTTTTCCAGCTCCTGGTACTGGAACGGCGGACTGGAGAAGTGCGAATTGATCTCCGAGCCTCCTGCGATCAGCGCCGAGGTCGCGTCCGGGTGCGGGACGCTGACCGAGATGTTGTCGAATTTCTTGAACTCTGCATCGCCGAACAGCTTGGCGGTTTCGATCTGCAAGGTGCGCGACTGGAAGCCGACGCCAGCGGCTGGCACAGCGATGCGGTCCTTGTCGGTGAAGTCCTTGAGGGTTTTAACGTCAGGGTTGTTGGTCAGCAAGTAGTTGGGCATCGAGCCAAGAGAAGCAATCGCCTTGACGTTCTGCTTGCCCTTGGTGCGGTCCCAGACGGTCAGCATGGGCGGCACGCCTGCGGACACGACGTCCAGCGCGCCAGCCAGTAGCGCTTCATTCATCGCGGTGGCGCCGGAGATGCTGTTCCACTCGACCTTGATGTCGAGCCCTTCTGCCTTGCCGTGTTTCTCGATCAGCTTTTGCTGCTGGACGACGTCGAGGATCAGGTAACCGATACCAAACTGCTGGGCGATGCTGATCTTGCCTTCGGCGTGGGCGCCGCTGCTCAGCAATGCACCGGTCAAGCCTAACGCTGCAGCGAGTGTTGTAAGCGTTGGACGCTTGAATGAAGAGACCATGAAATCCTCGCGATAAACCAATAGGGAATGAAATACGACGAATCCAGTGGTCCGGTGCATATACCTTACTGTTACGAAACGACCACAGATAAATACGCATTTGGAATAACGATAGTTCTAGTTCGCCAGCATCAGCGCTGCATGCCCCAGCGTTTCACGGTCAGGCGCTCAATGTTGGCGAACAGCAGATTTTCCACCAGCAGCCCGATCAGGATCACGGCCACCAGCCCTGCGAAGACCTTGTCGGTGTAGAGCTCGTTTCGGTTCTGGTAGATGTACCAGCCGAGGCCGCCTTTGCCGGACGAGGCGCCAAACACCAGTTCGGCAGCGATGAGGGTGCGCCAGGCAAACGCCCAGCCTATTTTCAGCCCCGCCAGAATCGACGGCAGCGCAGCAGGGATGAGGATGTACCAGACGAAACGAAGGCCTTTGAGACCATAGTTGCGACCCGCCATGCGCTGGGTTTCCGAGACGCCGAGAAAACCCGCGTACGTGTTCAGTGCCAGCGCCCACAGCACCGAGTGAACCAGCACAAACACCAGGCTGTTCTCGCCAAGCCCGAACCACAGCAGGGACAACGGCAGCAGCGCGATGGCGGGCAGCGGGTTGAACATCGCGGTCAGCGTACCGAGCAGGTCACGGCCCAGTTGGGTGGAGACAGCGAGCGTGGTCAACGCGAACGCCAGAACAATGCCGATCAGGTAGCCCTTGATCAGCACTTTCAGGGATATCCAGACTTTTTCCAGCAGCTCACCGCTGGCAATGCCGTCGACGAATGCGTGCGCCGTTTGCAGGAAACTGGGCAGCAACAGGTCATTGCCCTGAATACGCGCAGCGATTTCCCAGACCACCGCCAGGGCGATGAGGATCACACTTTTGCGCACCCAGCTCTGTTGCCAGATGCGTTGCGCGAGGGGAATGTCGCGGACCAGGTCTTCCTGAGTGAAAGGCTCCAGCGCGACTTCGTACTCTTCACGAATGGGGGGAGAAAGGCTCATGGGTTTAATCTCTGAATAAGGCGACGCAGCGCTCTGTAGAAGCCAATGTGTTGGCGAGGCGTCGTCCGGGTTGAAACAGAATCGCCCCACGCGAATGAATTCGCGTCTACAGGCCATGCGCCGATTCTGTAGGAGCCAACTTGTTGGCGAGAGGCCTGATGCGGAGTGTCAGGTCCAACGGCTCGCGAACACGTTCGCTCCTACAGGGGTGGCGTGAATTTAGTAAGCGATCCGAATGTCCTGGAAGCGTATGTCCCGCTCAATCACAGGCTCGTCGCCCTCATCGAACAGCAGCCGATGAATGCGTTGCGCAGAGGCCTGGAAATCCAGGCCTCCGAGGCTCTTGAGGTCGTACTGGTGACTGTTGATCTCGGCGCGTACACGACCCGGATGCGGAGACAGCAGCAAAATCCGGTTGCCGACCACCAACGCCTCTTCAATGGAGTGCGTGACGAACAGCAGCGTAAAGCGCACCTCTTCCCACAGCTCCAGCAGCTCTTCCTGCATCTTGCGACGGGTCAGCGCATCGAGCGCGGCGAAGGGTTCGTCCATCAGCAGGATTTTCGGCTGCATGGCCAGCGCGCGTGCAATCGCCACGCGGGCTTTCATGCCGCCCGACAGCGTGTGTGGATAGGCATCGGCGAAGGCGCTGAGGCCTACTTTTTCCAAGTAATACCGTGCCCGTTCCTCCGCTTCGCGACGCTTCAAGGTGCGCGAGGCCAGCAGCGGAAACATGACGTTCTGGATCACGGTTTTCCAGGGAGGCAACTGGTCGAACTCCTGAAACACCACGATGCGATCAGGGCCGGGATCCTTGACCTGCTGACCCGCCAGACGAATCGTGCCCTCGCTCGGCGCAATAAAGCCGGCAACGGCCTTGAGCAGGGTCGATTTTCCACAGCCCGAAGGGCCAAGCAGCACGAAGCGATCGGCGGGATCGACCTCGAAACTGACTTGATGGGTTGCTCGCACTACGCGTTCGGGCGTGCGGTATGCAAGGCTGACGCCTTGCACCTGCAACAGCGGTTCAGCATGAGGCTGATCGAGCGCGTGGGCAGTGGAGCCATTGCTAGCCGTGTGGCTTTGCAGAACAGCGTTCATGGAACCCTCCTGAATCAGAACGGCGCGTCACCTTGAATGGTGGTGCGGTGCAGTCGGCGACGCAGATGGTCGGGCGTGCCGCCAGCAAGGTGAATCAGGGAGCGGTTGTCCCAGAAGACCATGTCGTTTTCTTGCCATTTGTGGCGGTAAACGCCCTCAGGCTGAACGCTGTGGGCGTACAGCTCGTTGAGAATCTGCTGACTTTCGTCCTCCGGCAGGCCCACGATATGCGTGGTAAAACCTTCGCTGACGAACAGCGCCTTGCGTCCGTTCTCAGGGTGCGTGCGCACGATCGGATGGCTGACCACAACGACTTGGGCCAACTGTTCGGCGTTCAAAGTCGGGCGCCAGTTTTGCGCGTTATGGCCATCACGGTAGCGGGACGTGTAGCTGTGTACCGCCTGACGACCGTCCACCGCTTTGCGCAGGTGCTTGGGCAGGGTTTCCCACGCCAGATGCATGTCGGCAAACAGCGTATCGCCGCCCTCATTCGGCAGCTCTTGCGCGTAAAGCATCGACCCCAGGCTTGGCAGCTCTTTGTATGAAAGATCCGAATGCCAGTATTTGCCTGCATCGCCAAGCCCTGTCGGCTGACCGTCTTCGACGATATTCGAGACGATAAGAATTTCCGGATGATTGGCGAGCAAAAACTGCTTGAGGACGTGGATCTGCAGCACGCCGAAACGGCGACTGAAATCGATCTGCTGTTGAGGTGTGATGTGCTGATCACGGAAAACCACCACGTGGTGATCCAGATGGGCTTTATGAATGCGGGCAAAATCTGCGTCGTTCAGCGGCCGGGACAGGTCCAGACCGACGATCTCCGCGCCCACCTTTTCGGCGAATGGACGCACGTCGAATAGCTGACCGGGCGCTTGCACGGACGTTGAAGCGTGGGAGGCTGCTGGCATGAGAACTCCGACTCCAGAAAAGGCATGTGGCTAAGGATGGAGAACTCTAAAGCTATAAGAATCGAAATTTAAATACCGTTAGGGCATATGCATATGCCCTACCGCCCAATCTAACCGGGCCCGAGACAGGCGCCTTGCCGAATTGATGCACGGCAAGACGCCCCTTGATTACGCCAGCAGTGGCCGACGTATGGCCTCCTGTTGTTGAGCGTCATCATCGGAAAGCATGTGCCGAACGGACTGACAGCCTCCCATCAGGCCTTGCTGGTTTTCGGCAGGTTGCGCTGCCGCAATGTCCTGCTTGCCGCCAAACACGTAGCCAATTGCAGCTTGCGTGTAAGCCAGGGCTTCGTCGCGCTTGTCGTAGACTTTCCATGCCATCTTGGCGTAGAACAGCATTTCTCTGGCCCCATCGATCTGCTCCATGGCCTGCACGTTGTTTCTTATGTCAGGGATAGCGCGCGACACACGCCTGGCCCGCGCCTGTATCCGCACAGCACCTTGCCTGGCGAGTACCGTGCGGGTCACCGCGGATTCCAAAAGCTCGCGCGCCGCTCGTTTGCCTACGAAGTTCACTCCGGCCAATCCGATACTGATGTAGCCCAGCACAGCGCCTACATCAGAGTCTGGCGCAAGCTCCTCAACGACGGTGCCAGCTATCCCGAGCACATCGCTGGCTATCGCAGCCACTCCCAACGAGACACTGATGTACATCGCGGGGCCGGTCAGCGGTGTCGCCAGCCCCAGCGTTGCGATGCTCAACAGCAGAGACGCGGCCGTCAGGGTGATAGCCATCGCGGCTTGCCAGGAGAAATGCCCAGTAGGGTCGATCAGATTGATCGGATCACCCAGACAGTAGGCGTAGGCATTGATTCCGCCTGCGCCAAACGGGCTCATGCTGTCGGGCGAATGAAAACGCATCAACGCAGGGTCATACGCCCTGTAGCCATTGCCCAGCAGGTAGCAACCCGTTACAGGGTCAGGCAGTTCGCCGTTGAACCCCAGCAGACTCTGCACTCCCCCTTCTGTCTCACCGTATGGCGTGTATTGCTGCGTCCGGGGCGCGGCGGCGGCGTCCCGGAAAATGCGCACACTCGACTGCTGATCGGTTGCGTACAAAACCGCGCTCGACTGTTCACCCACCTGCGATAACACCCCGAAGAGCTGGCGATCAAGGCGCACGATACTGTCGTGCCGCCCTTCCTGCTGCTGAGCGACGACGCTGTTGTTACGATAAAAACGGGTGATGTCCGCCGACACAGTGCTGCGGCCAACCAGACGGTCGAGGGCGTCATAACGGTAGACCACGGCGTTGGAGAGTCCCGTCATGGCTGCTTCTCCGTGACAGCTGTCAGACGGCCCAGCGCGTCATAAATCAGGCCACGACTGGCCTGGTCATTGAGCTGGTTACCATCTGCGTCGTAGTCGAACGTCGTGTTCTGATGCGTGTAATCGCGATGACTGTGCGTCAGCGCACTGAGCTGGGTTTTGTCCGGCCTGTCATAGCGGTAGGACGTAATGTTTTCCCCGCCATCGAACACCGTCGTCACGCGAGTGATGTTGTCCATGGCATCGAACTCATACACCTGACTGCGTATCGATTTACCGATGCTATCCTTCGGCAGCGCCGCGCCCGAGCATTGGTATTGCGACAGCCTGCCGCGAACATCGTAGTCATAGCGTTCGTCCAGCAAGGTTTGCCCGGCCCGGTTCAGCGTGCGTTGTTGCAGCCTGTCGCACGGATCAAAGTGCTGCACCAGTTCATCTTCCGGACCATCGTCCACGGCAAGCAGCCTGCGTACTTCGCGATCAAAATCATCGTACTCAAGCGCAGTCGCCATCTGTACGCCGGTTGTGGCGTTCCGTACGACGGACCGAGACAGCCGTCCTTGAGCGTCATAGGTAAGACGCGCATCGACACCGCCCTGCTCGACTGATGCCGCACGGCCGTGCTCATCGTATCGGGTGCGCTGGGACACACCTGCGGGGTCGACATACTCGACGCACTCCCCACGCATTGAAAAGCCGTGCGTTGCATGCCGCTCTACGGCGTCATTGACCGTGTCGTCCTGTTTCAATCTGCCCGACGGCGAGTACTGCTTTTGCAGCAGCCGGGAAGGCGCCGCCGCTTGAATGAGGCCCGCATGGCCTGCGTCATACCGGTAAGCGCAGTTCAGTTGCGGGTGACCGTCGACCTCGCGGCTGAGCGGCTGACTATTCAGCGAAAGATCATATTGCCAGCGCGTGACCAGCCCACTTGCCTTGGTGTGAGTAGTCGGCTGCGTTTGAGCGCCGTCGTAAGTGAACCGCTCGCGGCGGCCGCCAACTGTGACCTCGGTGATTCGCATCAGGCCATCGTAGGAGCGTTCGCCGGCCAGGTAGTCATTGACCCATATCTGCGTGGGCATGTCCTGCAGACTGTGCGCGGCGTAGGTTTTACGAATCAATGTCTGGTCAGGCAGCAAAACGCTCACCACCCGATTGGCAAAGTCATAGGTGTAACGGGTCTGGTTGCCCTGCGGGTCGATCATTTCAACGCAACGCCCCAAGCCGTCATACCGATTGCTTCGGGTACTGACAACCGCCCCTTTTTGATCATGGCGAGCGATGCCATCGTCTTTGCCAAACAGATTTTTGTTAGCGACGGTTTTGCCTGCGCCGTCCTTTCCCGTTGTATGAACGAGGGAAATTGGATCAGTGCGATCAAGCATCCTCACGCCGTCGGGGCCCAGGGTCGCGCACTGATTGCCCCAGTCGTCATATTCATAAGCAGTCACCAACGCACGGGGCTGGTCTTGGGTCCAGTCGGTGTGTTCCTCGCGAACCAGCTGCCCCAAGTCGTTATAAGTGGCGGCGTAGAGCTTGCGCAGCGGCTTGCCAGGGTGGTCGAGGTCCTGCGCTTCGATTGCCACTTTGCGTCCCAGACCGTCGATGGTCGTTGTCACTTCACGCCCGATGGAGTCAGTCGTGACCGTCTTCTGGGCAACCATTTCCGACACCGGCAAGTGGTAGCCGTGGGTGATGGAGCACTGATTGCTCGTGCCGCCTGCAACGCTTTCGGCCAGCTTTCGTCCCAGACGGTCGTACATGATGTCGACGGCAGTGCCGCAGCGGTCTTCCATCCGCGTCTGCCCGCCGAAGCAGAATTCCTGACGCTGCGACTGTTGGCTCTGGACGCCCATCGAGGAGAACGTCGTGCGGGTTTCCAGTTGACCGTCGATCACCTGATAGCGGTACTCATAGCGGCAATCGACACCGTTGACGGTTTCCAGCGTCTGGCTTAAACGCCCAAAAAAGCGACTCCCTGCCTCGCTGACGTACTGGTGAGTAATGGCTTTGAACGGTGTACTTGCGCCGTCAACGGTCGAGACACAATGTTTTTGCTGGTGCAAAGCAATGTAGCGGGGACGCGCTGGCGTGGCCGATGGCAGATCCACGTACTGATAAAGAGTGACCAAAGACTCAGCGCTCACATCCGCCGATGAGCCGGCGGGTATCACCGTTTTGCTTTTGATCCAGCGCACGCTGCCGAACGGATCGGCGGGGCACCCGGCTGCACCTTCAGGCGGGTAGTAGTCCATCAGTTCAACCACACCGGTCGGCAGAACCTGCTTCAGCAGATTGCCCTGTTCATCGAACTCCGTAAGCGTTTCCTCGACGCGGGAGTTAGCGGGATCGCTGATGAGCGAGTACTCGGTGGATGTGCGCCAAGGCAGCTGAAAGTTCCCGGGCTGCAGGTGATAGCCCAGACCGGCCTTGTCGTTGTACTGGATGCGCTTGCTGATCAGGTGCCCGTTCTGATTGGTGATTTCGCTGACAAGCAAGTGGAAGCGGTTATACGTTCGGGTGATCTGTTTCACCGGTCGGCGGCGGCTGCCATAGCCGGTGACCAATACTTCCACGCTGCTGTACTCGAACTCGCCGAGCGCCAGATACAAATTGTCTTCGCCGCTTTTCCAGCGAATATTCGAGCCGTAACCCAAGTAGTTTTTCAGCGAGTAATTGAAGGTGCGAACAATGGGCGGCTGGCCTGCACCCGGAAACACGCTATGACTCATAACTGCCGGCAGCGCTCGCAACGGTGCACCCTCGGGGAGTTGCAATACGTCAGCGCCGTAGGTCACGCGCTCGACGCCGCCGGTGGGCAATCGCAGTTCAGACATCAACAACAGTGTGTTGAGTCGGGTGTAGGTGAACGCCCACTGAATGGCGGTTTGAGTCCCGGCGTTGAGGGCGATGGAACTCAACTCGCTGTTGCGCAGGCGTAACTGAAAACGCAGCGCGTTCTGAGGCTGATCGGGCCACGCAGTGATCGCAGGCGATGAACCTTCGTTGAGCTCGACAAGCAGCACCCGCTGATGCTCGTCCCAGATCTCATGCAGGCACTGCTTACCCCGGTGAACCGTGTACTCCAGACGAATCATCCGGCCCTGCGGCGAGTAGATTTTCGTTACAAGCCACTCAGGCCAGTTTTCCCCTGGGTTGGTCAGAATTTCCATCTGCCCGGATTTGTGTTCGATCACCAGTTCGTCGCCGTTGCGACGCGTCTTGATAGACCGGACTTTTTGATCGAGCACCTGAAAGCTGTCAGCGGTCATGAGCGCCTCATAAGAGGCGCCCGACACCAGATTCAGGCGTCGGGTTGAAGGCGAATAGCGTGAACACGGAATCGACCATCCAATACCGAAGCCCATGTCCACACCCTGTAGCGGGCTGAACACCAGCGCCACAGGGCAAGAAGGCCCCGTCAACGCATTGGCCATTAATGAACACAGTGAAATGTTGCTGCTGAATGTACCGGTTCGTGGATCGACACCGGACTTGAAGAAGTTTGGAAAGTTATGAGCGTGCGAGGGCGCATCGAGAATAGCGGAAGTCATTGTAAATATTCCATGGCGTGACCTTTGGCGAAAACGCCAAAGGTATTTGCCTATTAAGTGAGCTTCAAAGCTTGCTTGTCTTCGGTAAAGGAAACGCCAATATTATGGGCATTGCCGTAGTGATCGACCGTCTTGAAGAAGATAGGCTGGAGACTCGCGAAGTGGTCACCTATTCGTTTAAGCGGTGTCTGCCATCCAAGCACCAATGGAATATCACCGGAGCGTTTGACGCTGGCAGGCACCCGAGGAAGATGGGCACGCTCGATGTAGGTGTGGAACTCATGTCCGCCCGACAATGAAGTACCCGCGTAAGTGCCCACTTGCTGAATATCTTTACCGAGATCAAGCATGCCCACTTGTCCAGGCACCGTAAAATCCGGAAGAAACTCGATACGCGCACCATTTTCAAACAGCGACAGCGTGTAGCAGATGAAATCAACTTCGTTGCCGCTGGCGTTAAGTTCCGTTCTGCGGTGGTCGTGTCGGAAGGTGTAGTGCGCCGGGCTGTATACCTTCGGCGGGATCGACAGAAGTCGGGCTACGCCGCCGGCCATGTCCCCGGAATGGAATACGTCACCGCCTTGCTGAGTAATACGAAATCCCAGATGAAGTGGCTGAGCGGTCCGCGTATGCAAGTAAATCTTCACACGCCGCTCATGGGTGCTGGTGGCCGGTGTGGGTGATGGCGGGGCATCGCCCGTCGCAGAAAGCGGCAGGATTTCAGCATTGCGCCTGTAACCCCAACCCCAGCCTTTGTACTCGACCTCTGGGTCGTTTTTATAGCTGTAACTGTCTTGCACCTTTTGCAACGTTATTTCGATGTCTGTACCACGCGCATCGAACAACTCAAGACTTTGGAGCTCTTCATCGCTGATTGCTTCATCGTGGCCGTTTGCGTCTATCCCAAGAACCCGAACGAGCAGTTCGACCTGTTGCAATCCGTTTGCATACAGCAGATGGCTATTGGTTGCCTCGATGCTCATGAGCTTCAAATCGACCCACGTCGACTCACTCAAATCCTTTCGATCTTCCATGACATGTTTCCCTAATGCTTAGACAATTAATTACTCATGGGGCACAACGCCCATGGCAGCAGTTTTCGCTAACTTCGTAGAGTTATCGACCGCCACTAATTAATCGTTTATCAGGAAAACATACAATGGCGTATCAACTACGCTGAATGAAGGCAAACCTAGTTAGGCGCTGTAGGACTCAACGAACAGATCGTGTCAGGACGTTAAAAATAGAAAGTCCGGAGCACGTTATTGCGCCCCGGACTCTTGTTGCTACCGCTACTTCAAACCATTAGAACGCCGGCAAGACCGCACCGTCGTACTTCTTGTTGATGAAGTCTTTGACTTGCTGGCTGGTCAGCGCTTTCGACAATTTGTTGATCGCGTCGGTGTGAGCGTTATCTTCGCGGGTCACCAGGAAGTTCACATACGGCGAATCGGCACCTTCGATGATCAGCGCGTCTTTCTTCGGATTGAGCTTGGCTTCCAGCGCGTAGTTGGTGTTGATCAGGGCAAGGTCAACCTGGCTCAGGGCGCGTGGCAGTACGGCGGATTCCAGTTCGCGGAATTTGAATTTTTTCGGATTGGTCGCGATGTCTTTCGGGGTGGCCAACGCATCGGTTGGGTCCTTCAAGGTAATCAAGCCGTTTTTCTGCAACAGCAACAGCGCGCGACCGGCGTTGCTGCCTTCGTTTGGAATGGCGATGGTTGCGCCTTCCGGCAGATCAGCAATGGACTTGTACTTATTGGAGTAGCCGCCAAACGGTTCAACGTGAACGCCGACACCGGTCACCAGATGAGCGTTCTTGCCCTTGTTGAAGCCATCAAGGTAAGGCTTGGTCTGGAAGTAGTTGGCGTCCAGGCGTTTTTCGTTCAGTTGCACGTTCGGCTGTACGTAGTCGGTGAACACCTTGATTTCCAGGTCCACGCCTTCTTTGGCCAGCTCAGGCTTGATCAGTTCGAGGATCTCGGCGTGAGGAACCGGAGTAGCGCCAACGACCAGTTTTTCACCTGCCTGAGCCAGGCCGATGGAAAGTGCGGCCGCCAGAGCGGTCAACAGCAACGTCTTTTTCATGCAATGTCCTTAGGAAAATCCGGCCGCCTTCAATGGGCGACTTGAGCTGGCAAGAATGCCGCCGACCCAAGTGGTCGGCGGCGTGGAGCGGACATTACCGATTTTTCTTATTCCCCGACAATAATTTTTCAGTCAATGCTTATGCTTTTTCGGTCAGAAATACAGCGCTTCCTGACTGAGTACTTTTCCAAGCACTGACTCGCCGTTCGCGCACCATCAACCGATGCCGCGAATGGTCTGGATGCGTTCGTCATCCAGGCTCAGGAACTCGGTCAGGCTTTGGCTTGACGCAGCCGAGTAACCGTTGGAGCCCGACTCCCCGGTTTCCGGCGATTCACCCTGCGGACTTTTCAGATAAGGCACTACGTAGTCATTGAGTGCTTCAAAGGCTTTGAACGGGTATTTGATGTATTTCGTGTAATCACCGGCTGTCTTTAACGCCTCAGTGAGCGCCACTGTGTTACGTGATCGGGATGTCAGGTTTGCCGCACCGTTGAAACCTTGCAAGGCTCGCCCGTTGCTGACCCTGATCGCCCCTTGTCGGCGCAGAGGGGTTACCGCGCGAGGGGAGAAGATCCCTCGTCTGTTCAGCGCTGTGGCAGGTTTCGGACTACGCGCCCCGATTCGACCAAAGACCAATGCCCCCACGGTCAGGCCCAGGCTCAACTGCCCAAGTATCGCTCCTGCTTCTGAATCGGGCGAGGTCTCTTCAGCGATCACCCCGGCGATACTCAATATGTTCGAGCCTATATCAAGCGCCAGTCCGACCGCCGCGAAACCCGAGACAGGCAACACCGCGACGGTAGCGACCGAAATGGCAACCGCGACTACGGCGAGTCCGATTTTCAAAATGGATCGCCAGGAGAAGTGCCCCGTCGGATCGCTCAAGTTCACCGGATCTCCAAGGCAGTACGCATAGGGATTGATACCGCCTGCGTCAAACGGACTCATGCTGTCCGGGCTGTGAAAGCGCATCAACACAGGGTTATAAGTCCGGTATCCGTTACCCAGCAGATAGCAGCCAGTCACCGGATCTGACTGTTCGCCGTTAAAGCCCAAAAGAGAGTTCAAGCCCCTGGATGCAGGGCGATGACCGTAAGAGGTGTAGGCGATATGCTCGACCTGATTACCGCAGATCGCCTGCAAAATGGTGTTTTGCTGATTGGTGGCCAACAGGCTGGTTTCGGCGACGCCCTCTCCTTGACGGGACTGGCCCAACCACTGGTTTGCATGCCTCAAGAAGCTTTGGCTTTCGGTGCCCTGAAGTTGACAGGACACTGCACCGTTGCCATAAAAGCGTGTACATCCAGGGCTTCCTGCCCGGTCAATGCCAATCAAGCGGTCCAGTGCGTCGTAGCGATAGCTGATCAATGCGGTCGACGTGTTCATGGCCGTACCTCCGTTACCGAGGCCAGGCGGCCAAGTTCGTTGTAGTTAAGTTGACGACCCCTTTCATCGTTGAGCTGATTGCCGTCAATGTCATATCGCAACACTACCGGCTGGGCGGCGTAGTCAGGGTGGGTATGAGTGACACGCGTCAGTTGGGTCTTATCACGGTTTTCATAGTGGTAAGTGGCATCGTTGCTGCCGTTTTTGAATACAGTTCTGAGCCAGACGATATTGTCCATTTCGTCGTACCGGAAATACTCTCGGGCGACCGTATTACCATGGGGGTCTAGAGGCCTGCGCAGCCCCGAATATTCGCAGGAACTCAAGCGTCCTCGCGAGTCATAATCGAAGCGCTCGTTAAGTACGAAGGTGTTGCCGTGAAGCAATGATCGCCTGACCAATCGGTCGTTGCCGTCAAACCTCTGAGCCAACTCTTGAACCTGTGCGCCACTGGCCTTAAGCCAACGCCGGACCTCACGCCCAAAATCATCGTACTCAAGCTCGGTGATCAGCCTGTTATTACTGGCAGCATCGAAACTATCTGTTTTGGCGATTTCCCCGCCTGCGTTGTAACTGAAGCGAACAGTGACGGAGCCCTGCTCGACCTCGGTCACTCGACACAACCCGTCATAGCGTGTGATCGTGGTCATGCCACTGGCGTCGGTATCCCTCAGGGGCAACCCACGCAGTGAAGACACATGCCCGGATTTATGCCGCACACCACCTTCAAGCAAGCGCTCGGTAATCAGTTTGCCATTCGCAGAGTAGTCGCGCTCCTGGCGGTTCGATGGCAGCGAGGCAGAGATCAACTGGCCGTCAATCTCGTTGTAGCCAAAAGTGGTCGTCAAATGGGGTTTGCCGTTGACTGAGCGCTGCAGCACCGGCGCCCCTGGGAGTGTGCTGTTGGAATACTTGATCACTACACCGCTGGCTCGTGTGTGAACACTTGGCTGCTTCGCTGCTCCGGCGTACTGGAATTTCTCGACGCGGCCACCCACACGGACCTCCGTTACGCGCATCAAACCATCGTAGACTCGCTCCCCGGCGAGGTAATCATTGACCCAGATCTGGCTCGGATAATCGCCGGCACTGTGTTGGGCGTACTCCTTTTTGATCAGTGTCATGTCCGGCAATTGCGTAGTCGTTAAACGATTGGCGAAGTCGTAGGTAAAAGACGTCACCCTATTTTGAGGAGCGGTTTTTCGCACGCAGCGGCCCAACCCGTCATACAGGTAACTGGTGAAGCCAGCGGGTCTTCCATTCACTGCGATACGCTCGACCTTGTCGTCTTTGCCGAACAGATTTTTCTTCGCCACGGTTTTCCCCATCCCGTCTCGCCAACGGCTTTGGGTCAGCAGAATGGGATCGTATTGATCGTGGTTAGTCACATTGTCAGGCCCGATATGGGCTCGCCGGTTACCCCAATCGTCGTATAGATAACGGGTGGTCAGTCGGCAAGGTATGTCGCCCAGCCAGTCTATGTGCACTTCCTGCGTAAGCTGATCGGTGCCGTTAAAGGTTGCCTGGTATACGTCCCGCATTGGTTTGCCGACGGCGTCCAGGTCTTGTGTTTGAATCGCAACCTCGCGTCCTAGCCCGTCGTAAGAGGTGATGGTCAAGCCCCCTTTGGGATCGGTCATCTCGATTCTCATCGGCTTGCCGTATTCGTCGGCAGCTCGATAGGCATACTTTCTCAAAGCCTGGCCAGTGTTGCCGGGTTCAACAACCTCGACTGCCTTGCGACCAAGACGGTCATAGGTCGTCTCGATCACCACGCCGGAGGTATCTCGGGTTCGGATCTCCTTGCCGGTACGCGCGTCCTGCCAGGATGAACGTTGAGCGCGAACGCCGTCCTTACCACTCATGTTCGTGTCGAGCTTGACGATGCCGTCCTTCAGCTCATAGACAAAGTCATAGATAGCGTCTACGCCTTGGGTGTTTTCAGTCCTGCGCACAATCTGACCGAAGAACGGGCTGGAAATACTCGTGTTGTATTCAAAACGCTTGGAACTGAATGCCGACCCTTTCACCGTTTTACCGGTACTGTCCGCCTCAAACACTGACTCCAGCTGCAGCACATTGAAGTGCGTTCGATCAGCACTTGCTTTCGGTAGATTCCGGTAGCGATAGCGGATGACAGTTGACGGCGCCAGAAACTGGCCAGGCGCCGAAAGCACTGTTTTCTGTTTAAGCCAACGGACAAATGGGAGTGCATCTGCCGGACATCCGTCAGCACCCGCAGGCGGATAATATTCGTAAAGTTCCGTAACGCCGGAGGGTGAAACTTTTTTCAGCAGATTACCGTAATCATCGAAATGTGTAAGTGTCAATTCCGTGCGTTCGACTTTGGGAGCATTCGCATCGAAATAAGTGACCGCCACCATTTTTGGCAGTTGATAATTTGATGGCTGATATGCCACAGGCTGCCATGGCACACTGTGATATTCAGTGCGCGTACTGACTGTTTTTCCGTTCTGCTGGACCGTTTCGCTCACCTGCAGGTGGTGAATGTCGTAAGTACGCTGGGTGACGACTTTCACCCCACTAACGTTCAGTGTCTGCGTAGAGTCGTAGCGATAGTTGTAATCGACAATGCCGCCTGAGCCTGGGCTCCAGAATCCTGTACTGACAACTAGGTAATTTTCCGCGGAATAGACGAATTCATATTCTATAGTCGGCTGACTTCCGCCAGGCACTATTTGATGTGACACAACCGCCGGGTATCCAACATCATCCTTGCCACGTATTTGTAGCTGAAAAGCTCCCTCTTTGTACCGAATGGTTTCAGTAGCACCAGTGGGTAACTTTACCCCGGAAATCACAGTGAGCTTGGGGTTAGGAAAGTTCCGAGTCAGACTTATGTCACGATAGGTAAATGCCCAGAGCGCCGCGACGGCCGCATCGCTTGCACCCTCATGCAATGAAATCTGACGCAATGTGCCAGGCAGTCCGCGCAACGGTCGATCAATCTGCAGACTGAAGGTGAGCCGCTTTTCGGGAACATCGGGCCAGATTGAAATCGAAGGACGATTAATGTGGGAGGTGTCGACGCGTACCAGCGTTTGGCTTTCATCACTGACAGTCGCGAGTACCAATGAATTTGTGGCATAGCCCAAGTTTAGGGACTTACCGGATGCCGAGAAGATTTTCTCAACCCTCCATACATTGCTGGGTGCCAGTCGGGCGCTTAATACTTCGACAATTCCGGATTTATGCTCAACGATGAGTTCATTACTGAGTTCGTATTTTCTGATAACAATGTCTTTGACTTTGTTATCAAGCAGCGTGAATTTGCCCTTGGCAAACTCAGCCTTATAGCTAGTCCCATTGGACAGGTACAACGTCTTCGCCTGATTATCAAAATAGGTCAGGGGGATTGCCCAGTTAATTCCGAACCCCTGGTCTTTTCTGTTGAACAGATCAAAACCCAACCTCAGTGAAAACGACGGACCGCTCAAATTATTGGCCAGCATGTCGGACAGTGAAAAGCTGAAACTGTAGGTGCCGGTGCGGGGATCTACACCAGACTCGATATAGCTAATAAAGTTACGGGCATTGGCTTTGCCATTGCCACCTGGTGAAACAGGCATAAATAAGTCCTTTTATTCTTGAAGATTGATTATTACCAACATAGGTACTCATCGTAGAAATGCCATTTACGAAGACGAGATTATTAACTACCGAATTACAACTCTGCCGAAAGCAAAGATCCTTATTTGCGACTGGCAAGCAAGTTATACCGGACTGATTATTTACGTCTTGGGAGTGAGACTGATGTACAAAAAAATAACTGTCCAGCGTGGGAAACCAAAAGAAACAAACGTCAGCCCGAAACTGCCTGCCAGGCAAATATCAAGTCAGAAAGTGCGCAGGATAAAGTGTCGTTTCGAGGCTGGACCTGTAGTCGGATCAGGAATGGAATGTAAGAAGTTTCGTCGGGTAAATTTTCGTACAGGATCGGAGGCTGCGACGTCGATCTCGTCGCAGCACAGGAGCAAAGCGTGTTGGCGTTACTGGGATGCTTGCGCGAGACGCAAATCTGCTTCCGTTAGCAATCGCCTGACTGCAAAGAGTTGCTCACCCTTTGCATCCTGACCCCAGCGTGCCAATTGCTGCTCGATCAACGTAAGTGGGTCGATACTGATGGGTAAATTCAAATGCTCTGGCAACACCTCTTCGCCGCTGCTCACCAACAACGCAAAGTGGATGACGTTCTCCAGTTCCCGCGTGTTGCCTGGCCAGGTGTGCTGCTCCAGCACTTGCTGCGCCGCGTCGCTGATCAGCGGCATGGGGAAATCGAAACGCTGACTGTAAATGCCCAGGAAATACTCGGCCAGTGGCAGGATGTTGCCCGGCTGATCACGAAGCGCTGGCATTTCCAGATGCCCTTCGCTCAGATAGTGGTAAAGGCGCTCATGAAACTTTCCGGCAGCCACTGCCAGGCCAAGATCGATACTGGTAGCAGCCACCAGCCGCACGTCCACCGGGCTGGGCTGTTGCGCGCCCACTCGCGTGACTTCGTGGTTTTCCAGCGCCGCGAGTAACTTGATCTGAATCGACAGAGGCAGGTCGGCGATTTCATCCAGATAAAGCGTGCCGCCCGTTGCCGAACCGAACCACCCGGCACGGCTGCTGACGGAGCCGCTGTGTGCGCCCGCCGCATAACCGAATAATTCTGCGTCGGCATAGGTCGGGCTGATCGCGCCGCAATTGACCGAAACGAACAGCCCCGAGCGATCACTGCCCCGGTGAATATGCCGCGCCAGCAACTCCTTGCCGGTGCCGGGCTCGCCCCGAATCAGCACGGGGATATCTTGAGGCGCCAGCCGCTCCATGTCTTCGCGTAGACGTCGGGAACGAGGGTCGAAAAACAACAGCGCCTTGGCGCGAATGCTCAGCGGGCTTTTTTCAGCGTCGGGAAAGGTCAGCAATGGCTGCCCGAAGGTTGGGGGATGACTCATGACAGACTCCCGCCCGAACCCTCACGGGAGCCGAGCGTTGCATAAATAGGCCGTCGGGCGACAAGGCCCGGCTCGGAAAATGACTGGCAACGCAGCGCAATTACGCTGGTACAGGATGGACTTGAGGGCGAAGTGGATTCAGGCGCTTCGGCGCGACATGTGCTCCATTCGGCCTTGCAACCGATAGAGATAAGCGAAGCCTTGCTCCCAGCGAAAATGGCCGGACTTCACGTTGATGTGCCCGCCGCCGCTGATGATGCCGATTTCCGCACCCCAGTTGCGGGCCATTTCCATGGCGCGCGAAGCACTGACGGCGGAGTCGTTGTCGGAGCTCACCACCTGCGTCGGGAACGGCAACAAATGTTCAGGGATCGGAGCGAAATTGCGGATTGCCGGAGGGCAGTTGGGGCGTTCCACGTCGGCTGGCGCCACCAGCAACGCACCGCGCACCTGCCGCAGCGTTTCCAGCGGCGCCAATTGCGCCCAATGCGCAACCGTGACGCAACCCAGGCTGTGGGCAATCAAAATGACCGGCGTGGTGTCGGCAGCAATCGTGCGCTGCAACTCGCCAATCCAGTCTTCGCGCCGCGGCTTGAACCAGTCGGCCTGCTCCACGCGAATGCTGTTGGGCAAGCTGTTCTGCCAGTGGGTTTGCCAATGATCGTCGGCAGATCCTTGCCAGCCAGGCAGGATCAGGTAGCGGATCGACTCGTTATGCATGGGGTTTGCCTCCTGCATGTTGCGTTCATGGGGGCGAGTATAGGGATGGGATATATATTCGTTAAGGAATAAGGAGCTATTTATTAATGCCTTAAAAGAATATGCCGTGACTTTCGGGGCAAATCGTCCGGGCCACATAAAAAAGGGCCGCACCCTGCCTTAAGGAACGGCCCTGCAAACTGTCTTCCCTTTTTTCCGGGGACAGGTGAAGCGTACGGGGGAGTTGTTACAGAATTTTTATCGACAGAGAATTTCTGTCTGTAGGAGCCAACTTGTTGGCGAGGCGGAGTACCCAGCAACCCATGCCCGACGTCTCGCGAACAAGTTCGCTCCTACATGAGCATCGTTCAAGCACGAGATACAGTCGACGCCTGGACCGCTGCATCCGCTCGCTCGAATCGGTTGGCCCTGCCAAACGTTCCAAAATCGTTGAACCGCACCCCCATTTCCGCCATGACCTTGTGCGCGACCGGCGCAGTCATCTGGCGAATGTAGAACGGCTCCTTCACCACAAAATGATGAATCCCGTGGGTGCTGCCGAAGTTGAAGCAGAACGCCTGCATTGGCCACATCCACCATGGATTGAGCACCTGGGTTTGCTGCATGACGTTACCCGCCTCGACATCGCCGTAGTAATGCATGTTGGAGCTGACGAAATGCAGGCAAAAGGTGCGCAATACGTTTGGACCCACCACTACCACGACGGCAATGTCGATCACCTGCATCACGGCAAGCGTCCCGCTCGCCCAATCGACAGGTGCGCCCAGCAAACTCGCGACCCCGTTGATCGCATGAAACCCCAGAAACACGTACCACGCCCCCCAGTTCAGCAGCGCCAGCGGCGCATAGACTTTCAGCGTTCGCTTGAGAATGCTGCGTTTATGCGCCCAGGTCCTGGCGCGCAACGTGCGGATCAGCGACGACATCACGTTATCGCCGACCATCAGCAGCCTCGCCATACCCCACGGTTCGCCGTTGGTAATCGCGCGCTCCTCCATGTCGGCTTCGGTGCCGGAGACCTTGTGGTGATTGAGGTGCAAATGACGGCGAATCCAGGGATTGATTGTGCTTGGCCTGGCCATCCACACCAGCGCCAGCATCAGGTTGTGCGGCACCCGCTTTTTGCGGAAATACATGCTGTGAATCAAGTCGTGCTCAAGCTCATGGGTCAACGATGCGAGAAACGCGTTGACCAGCAAACACGCCCACCATGCCATGTATCCCTCGACGTAAAGCACCCCGCTGCCGATCATGCCGGTCAGCGCGAACAACAGAATCGCGGCACCCAGCGTGTCCTGATGGTTGAGTACCGGATACCGCCGCCGCAGTTCGTCTCCGCGTGCCATGACCACGGCGCGAATATGCGCTGATCGCTGCTGTGCATTCAGTCCGGCGGGGCTTGCAGAAGTGCCGTGCATGCTTTCATCCTCTGGCTAGGCCAATCAAACGCTATGATCAAAAAATAATGCCTTCACTTTGGCCCGTATGGCCCGACATCGCACTGCCGTAAACGCCAACCTGTTGACCGGAGGCGCCAACCTGTATGCCTGAACCCAGTATTCTCGCCAGTTGGACCCGCGCGTTGCGCAAGCAACTCGATGCCATCGGGCTCGACAGTCACGCCATGAGCCTGGCCGCGGGGCTGGACCCACTGCTGATGGGCGATCCCAACGCGCGTTATCCGGTGTCTATCACCACGCGGCTTTGGCAAATGGCGGTCGAGGCCAGCGGGGATCCGGCGTTGGGCTTGCGCGTGTCGCGCTTCGTCAGCCCGACCACCTTCCACGCCCTTGGCTACGCGTTGGTGGCCAGCGGCTCGCTGCGCGAAGTGTTCGAGCGCATCGTGCGTTATCACCCCGTGGTCAGCGATGCGCTTAGCCTGAGCTTTGTGCGCGCAGGCGACCGTTACGAATTTCGGTTCAGCGTCCCCGAGGGTGGCCCGGCCCCGGCAAATGAAGCCATGGACGCCTTCGCCGCGATTTATGTGCGGACCTGCCGCAACCGTTTGGGTCGCAGCTACGCGCCAATTGCCGTTCACCTCGTTCGTCCTCGACCCGCAGACCCCACACCGTGGCACGACGTGTTTCGCGCTCCGCTGTATTTCGATGCCGGAGAAAACCTGCTGGAGTTCGACTGCGTTGATTTCGACAGCCATCTGGACGACGCCAATCCGGAGCTGGCCGAACACAATGAAGCAGTCCTCAATCGCACGCTTGAACAGCTGAGCGCGTTGACCTGGGAGCGCAAGGTGCGTGGGGCGATCGAAACGCAACTGCCAGAAGGTGAGCCGTCCGCCGAGCGCATCGCCCAGAACCTGCACCTGAGCTTGCGCAGCTTGCAACGGCACCTGGCTGACGAAGGCTGCAGCTACGACTTGCTCCTCAACCAGTGTCGGCAGAACCTGGCGCTGCAACACATGCGCGACCCTGGCAGCTCACTCAGCGAAATCGCCTATTTGCTGGGTTTCGCTGACACCAGCAGCTTTAGCCGCGCATTCAAGCGCTGGACTGGCATGACGCCCAGCCAATACCGGACAGGCCTTGGGCCTTGAATGTTCGACGGTCGCAAATTTTCATTCGGTCAGCCGATGCCGTGCCGAAAGCCTGAGTCTGTCGGTGTCCAGAACGGAGATGAAGTCGTGATCGCGGCGTATGACCCCGCGCTCACACAATGCCTGCAAGGTGCGGTCGATGCTCTCTGCCGCAAGCCCAAGGCACTGCTCGGAAGGCAGATCCTTGCGTTGCACGATCCGAACCGAGCCGTTGATCTCGCCATAACCTTCGGCAAGCATCAACAAACGAAAGGCGACACGCTCAAGGGTCGGCAGCAGCGTGAACTGGCCAGCCGGCGGGATTTTCAAGCCCAGCTTTCGGCTCAGCAAGTCAGCAAAGTAGCGACGATACTCAGGGTGTTTATGCAACAGTTCACGCAGCGAATCCTGAGGCATTTGCAGTGTGATCACTTGGTCTTCGGCGTAGATGTGCTGCAAGCGTGGCTTGTCCTCAAACAGCGATACCTCTCCGAACCAGTAAGGCCTGCGAACGGGAAGAGGCGTGAGCCACTGACGCTGCTGACACGGCAGGCCCACGCGCAACGTACCTTCGAGCAACGCGTAAAACCCACAGACCGGGTAGTCCTTCCTGAAGATCAGCTTGCCGGGTGTCACACGCCGCTGTTGCATGGAGACCAGCAGGTTGTCCTGCAAATTGCCTGGCAGGTCATTGAACCACTGGTCGTTGATCAGCCAAGATCGCCATTGCGTTCCATTCGTCATGTGAATCTCCTTTTTGTTATCTATTGTTTGCTTGAAGCTAGGGTGAATCGCCGCGTGCGCACCCCAAAAGCAGCGGCATGATCAACGCTACGAGGGAGCAATAACAATGAAAAACCTCACCGACCATTTGAGCCAATACGCGTCCTACCATCGGGATACCCGGAACGTTGTCAGCCATTTCCTAGGTATCCCGATGATTGTGTTCGCAGTGGCTGTACTCCTTTCCCTACCCGGTGGTTTTGTGGGCGGTTTCTGGCTTTCGCCCGCCACGTTCGTGGTGCTGGCCTCGACGGTTTTCTACCTTCGACTGGACGTTGCGTTTGGCGTGCTGATGGCCGTATTGCTGGGCCTGTGTCTGTGGGGCGGCGCCCTCCTCGCGCAGCAACCGATTCTGGTCTGGCTGAGTGCCGGGCTGGGGTTGTTTATCGTGGGCTGGGCGATCCAGTTCGTCGGGCATTACTACGAGGGACGCAAACCGGCGTTTATCGACGACATCAGTGGCCTGATCATCGGCCCGCTGTTTGTGGTGGCGGAGTTGGCGTTTCTGCTGGGCATGCGCAAGGACTTGCAGCACGCCATTGAACAGCGCGTCGGGGCTACGCGCAAAAGAGACATGAAGGCCACGATTTGAGCAGGTCCGGATTCGGTCTGCTTCAGTCTCTAGAAGCCGATTTGTCAGCGTGACGGCGTGACGGGGTTAATCAACCCCGCCGCCACGCGAATGGATTCGCGCCTACAGGCCGAACAAGAGCTCATGTATGGCGAGGGCGGTCATGCGTTGATCAGATGCTCTCCACCTTCTGCCAGACCTTTGGCTTGAAGAACAGCGTCTCGCCGCGTTCAAGGCCGGTGAGGCTGTCGTGGTCTTTCACCACCTCGGCTTCGATCAATTCGTTCTGCCCTTCCACTTTCAGCGTTACGCGGGTGGTTGCGCCCAGAGGCCGGATATCACGCACCTGCGCGGCGTGGTGGTCTTCCAGCTCATGGCGCGACAGCGACACCTCGTGTGGACGGAACAGCACATGGTTGTCTTCGCCCAGATGCAAACGGTTCGAGTCGCCCAGAAAGTGATAAACGAAGTCGCTGGCCGGGTTTTCGTACACCTCGCCCGGTGAGCCGATCTGCTCGATCACACCCTTGTTCATCACCACGATCCGGTCAGCCACTTCCATGGCCTCTTCCTGGTCATGGGTCACGAATACCGACGTCAGGTTAATGTCCTCGTGCAGGCGCGCCAGCCAGCGGCGCAGCTCTTTGCGCACCTTGGCGTCGAGCGCCCCGAACGGCTCATCCAGGAGCAGCACTTTTGGCTCGACCGCCAGCGCACGCGCCAGGGCGATACGTTGACGCTGACCACCGGATAACTGCTCCGGGTAACGATCCGACAACCAGTCAAGCTGCACCATGTTCAACAGCTCATGGACTTTCGCCGCAATCTGGCTATCGCTCGGGCGCTGCTTTTTCGGCTTCATGCGCAGCCCGAACGCCACGTTGTCGAACACCGTCATGTGGCGAAACAGCGCGTAATGCTGGAACACGAAACCGACGTTTCGATCACGTACATCGTGCCCGGATACGTCTTCGCCGTGGAACACGATGCTGCCCTGGTCGGGCGTTTCCAGCCCCGCGATGATGCGCAGCAGCGTGGTTTTGCCACAACCGGACGGGCCCAGCAAAGCGACCAGCTCGCCACTCTGGATGTCCAGATTGATGCCGTTGAGGGCCTTGAAGGCATTGAAGTTCTTGCTGACGTTACGGACTTCGATCGACATGAATTATTCCTCCGCCGCACTTTGGCGCAGACGGTTAATACGGGATTCGCTCCACTGCTTGAGCAGCAGGATGAACAGCGCAAGGATCAGCAACAGGCTCGCCACGGCAAACGCGGCCACATGGTTGTATTCGTTGTAGAGAATCTCTACGTGCAGCGGCAGGGTATTGGTGACGCCGCGGATGTGCCCGGAAACCACCGAAACCGCACCGAACTCACCCATTGCCCGCGCCGTACACAACACCACGCCGTAGATCAGACCCCATTTGATGTTGGGCACGGTCACGTACCAGAACATCTGCCAGCCATTGGCGCCGAGCAACCGGGCAGCCTCTTCTTCCTGCGTGCCTTGCTCCTGCATCAGCGGGATCAACTCACGCGCAACGAACGGCACGGTGACGAAAATCGTCGCGAGCACGATGCCCGGCAGCGCGAAGACGATCTGGATGTCGTGATCCTGTAACCACGGGCCAAACAGGCCTTGAGCGCCGAACATCAGCACATAGACCAGACCGGCAATCACCGGCGAGACCGAGAACGGCAGATCGATCAGCGTCACCAGAAAGCTCTTGCCGCGGAACGAGTACTTGCTTACGCACCAGGCAGCGCTGACGCCAAACACGACGTTGAGCGGAACGGAAATCAGTACCGCAATCACCGTCAGCTTGAGCGCCGACAAGGCGTCCGGCTCGAAGATCGCAGTGAAGAAGGCGCCCAGGCCAGACTTCAAGCCCTGTGACACCACAATGAACAACGGCAACAACAGAAACAGCGCGAAGACCAGCCAGCCGAGACTGATCAGAATGCGCCGCGACACCGCACTGCCACGACGGGCAGCGTTGGCGGAGGAAGCGGCGATAAGCGATGGACCAGACATAAGTGCGCCTCCTCAGGATGGGGTTTCGATGCGTCGCTGCAGCAAGTTGATCAGCAGCAACAGAATGAACGACACCACCAGCATCATCACGCCGATAGCGGTCGCGCCGGTGTAATCGTATTGATCGAGCTTGACCATGATCAGCAGCGGCAGGATTTCGGTCTTCATCGGCATGTTGCCGGCGATGAAGATCACCGAACCGTACTCGCCGACTCCGCGCGCAAACGCCAGTGCAAAGCCGGTGAGCCAGGCAGGAAACAAAGCAGGGACGAGGATGTGACGAAACACTTGCAACGGGCGGGCACCGAGGCAGGCTGCGGCCTCTTCCACCTCACGCGGGATGTCCGCCAGCACGGGCTGAACGGTGCGCACCACGAACGGCAGCGTGACGAAGGTCAGTGCCAGGGTTATACCCAGCGGCGTGTAGGCGATCTTGAAACCGAGGTCGGCGGCAAACTGTCCGACCAGACCATTGGGCGCATACAGCGCGGTCAGTGCGATACCCGCCACAGCGGTGGGCAACGCAAACGGCAGGTCGATCATGGCGTCGATGATCTTGCGCCCCGGGAAGGTGTAGCGCACCAGCACCCAGGCGAGCAGGGTGCCAATGATCCCGTTGATGACGGCGGCACAGAACGCCGTGCCGAAGCTCAGCTTCAAAGCGGCCAGCACGCGCGGCGCGGTGACGATGTTCCAGAACTGACCCCAACTCAGTTGCGAGGCGTGAATGAACATCGCGGCCAGCGGGATCAACACAATCAGACTGAGGTACACCAAGGTGTAACCCAGCGTCAGCCCGAAGCCGGGTATGACGGGGGAGGTACGTCGCGACATAAGTGTCCTTGGTTAACACACCGAACCCGCAAATGAATGCGGGTTCTGATTTCAACAGCAAGCGCGCTCCTACAAATACGGGTTACTGCGCTTGATAGATCTTGTCGAACACACCGCCATCGTTGAAAAACTTCGGCTGCGCGGTTTTCCAGCCGCCGAAATCCTTGTCGATAGTCAGCAGGTTCAGTTTAGGGAATTGCTTCTCGTACTTGGCCGCAACTTCTGCGTCACGTGGACGATAGAAGTTTTTCGCCGCGATTTCCTGGCCTTCCTTGCTGTACAGGTGCTTGAGGTACTCGGTGGCGATCTCTTCGTTGCCTTTCTTCTCAGCGTTCTTGTCGACAACGGCGACAGGAGGCTCAGCCAGGATCGACAGCGAAGGTACGACGATGTCGAACTTGTCGGCGCCGCCGTCTTCTTTCAGCGCCAGGAACGCTTCGTTTTCCCACGCCAGCAGCACATCGCCCTGACCGTTGTTGACGAACGTAATGGTCGAACCGCGAGCGCCTGTGTCCAGAACAGGGACGTGCTTGAACAGCTCTTTCACGTATTCCTGGGCCTTGTCTTCACTGCCACCGCTCTTCAAGCCATAGCCGTAGGCGGCAAGGAAGTTCCAGCGTGCGCCTCCCGAGGTTTTCGGATTCGGCGTAATCACGGAAACGTCTTTCTTGATCAGGTCGCCCCAGTCCTTGATGCCCTTGGGGTTACCTTTGCGCACCAGGAATACGATGGTCGAAGTGTAAGGCGTGCTCGCGTCGGGGAGACGAGTCTGCCAGTTCTCCGGCAGCCTTTTGCCCAGCTTGGCAACTTCATCGATGTCGCCGGCCAGCGCCAGCGTCACGACGTCAGCAGGAAGACCGTCAATCACCGAACGCGCTTGCTTGCCCGAACCGCCGTGAGACTGTTTGATTTCGACCTTGTCGTCCGGGTGGGATTTTTTCCAGAAGCTGATGAATTCAGCGTTGTAATCCTGGTACAGCTCGCGAGTAGGATCGTACGAAACGTTCAACAGCTCGTAATCCTTGGCGACCGCGGACCCGGCAAACACAGCACTGGCAAGGGCGGCCAGCGCATAACGGCGAATGGACATGAATCAGGCTCCTGAATGCGTTGTTGGCTTTTTCTGTTTTTATGTCTGTAGGCCGACCGGGGTGGCGATCCACCTTGTTCGAGAAGCGGTCGGATTGATGAAACAGATCGCCACCCAGACGCCTCGCCAACAAGTTGGCTACAGGTTTTGCTTTTCAGCTCGGTTTGTTACCCGGGTTCTGCAAACGAAATTTTTCTTTGCGTTCGATCTGCACCACTTGTGCGTTGTGCACAGTGATTTCAACTGCGCCGAATCGCAGGTCGCGCAAAGCGCTCTGGATTTCACGCAGGATGCTTGCTTCGTCCTGACCGTCGACGCTGCGTAGTGATGCGCTCATGATCGTGCTCCTTGAATGATGTTGCCCGCAGCTCGACTGAAGACGGCTGATATTGGCGTGGAGGCGATAGTAGAGAGGCGCAGTTATTCTTAAAAATACTATTTAAGAATGCAGATATAGCTAAATGGCATTAGCATGGACGAGCCACTGCCGAGCTACTAGGGATGGATTCTGATCGCAGGCTGCATTTGCGCAAATCAAGAGGCGCCAGTTACAGCCATTCATCAGTTGGTTGGTGGGCTGGCCAGCAGAATAGTCAGTGTGACAAGCCGTCCAGCAATGCAGAACGCTCAACCGTAATAGGGACTTTGGCCCGCGCAGTGGGCTATTCGCCATGCAAATCGGGCGTTATCTGAGGTAAAACGAAGCATCTGCCTACAGACAAATAGGGCGACTAACAAGAAACATCTTGCGACCTTTATCTACAAGGGCGACTGGTTTTATCTGGTGGCTAAGTGATAATGCGCCCTGTACCACCACACCTCTACGCGCTTTTTATCGAGGGTATTTCAGCCTATGTGGAACAACGGTTTGCTCGACTTTTCTGTCTGGCAACTGGTCGCGGTTACTTTGGTGATGACCCACATCACCATCATCGGCGTCACGGTTTATCTTCATCGCTACTCAGCCCACCGTTCGCTGGAACTCAACGCCGGGCTCAAACACTTTTTCCGCTTCTGGCTGTGGCTGACCACGGCGCAGAACACCCGCGAGTGGACCGCTATCCACCGCAAGCATCACGCCAAATGTGAAACCGTCGATGACCCGCACAGCCCGGTCATCAAGGGGCTTTCGACTGTCTTGCGCAAAGGTGCCGAGTTGTACCGTGCCGAGGCCGAAAACCCGGATACGCTGCGTATTTACGGCAAAAACTGCCCCGAAGACTGGATCGAACGCAACCTGTATTCGCGCTTCCCCCTGCTGGGTATCGCGATCATGGGTGTGATCGATCTGGCGCTGTTCGGCGTTATCGGCATCACGGTCTGGGCGATCCAGATGATGTGGATTCCATTCTGGGCCGCTGGTGTGGTCAATGGTCTGGGCCACGCTGTCGGCTATCGCAATTTCGAGTGCCGCGACGCTGCGACCAATCTGGTGCCATGGGGCATCATCATCGGCGGCGAAGAGCTGCACAACAATCACCACACCTACCCCAACTCGGCCAAGCTTTCGGTCAAGAAATGGGAGTTCGACATGGGCTGGGCGTGGATCAAGGTGTTCAGCTTTCTGCGCCTGGCCAAGGTACAGCGGGTCGCGCCCATCGCTCACCGCGTCGAGGGCAAAGGCCATGTGGACATGGACACCGCGATGGCGATTCTGAATAACCGTTTTCAGATCATGGCCCAATACCGCAAATTGGTAATCGCGCCTCTGGTCGCGCAAGAACTGGCCAAGGCTGATGCGTCGGTGCGTCATCAATTCCATCGCGCCAAACGCTTGTTGTCCCGCGAAACCAGCCTGCTGGACGCCAAGCACCACTTGCGTATCCAGACTATGCTCGAACACAGCCAAGCGCTCACAGTGATCTACGAAAAGCGCTTGGCGTTGCAGCAGATCTGGCTCAAGACCAGCACCAACGGGCATGACATGCTGGCAGCGATCAAGGATTGGGTGCATGAGGCCGAAGCAAGCGGTATTCAGTCGCTGCGCGACTTTGCCGATCAGCTGAAAACCTACTCGTTACGTCCGTCTCACGCTTGATGCCGTTGATCGGCGCGCGCTTGTTGGAGCGCGCGCAGGTCGGAACTTCATCCCATTCGTCCGATCTGATCTGCACTCTCGCACTATTCTGTGTGCATGTTGTGGCTGTGCGCCGCACCTTATTTTATTGAGATGCAGTGCTCATGGACAACCAGACCCCCATTATTGAAGTCCCCGCAGCAGCCGAAACGCTGCTGGCGCTCATGCATGCCCAGGCAGAAGTGGCACGCCTTAGCGAACGCGAACAGCTGTTCAGTTCGCTGCTGGTGAGCGTCAATGCGGTGCTTTGGGCGTTCGACTGGCAAACCCAGCGCATGATCTACGTCAGCCCCGGCTATGAGCGCATCTTCGGTCGCTCGGCCGGTTTGCTGCTGGCTGACTTTGGCGAGTGGCGCGACAGCATTTACCCCGATGACCTGGACTACGCAGAGCGCAGTTTGAGCGAAGTGCTGGAAAAGGGTTCGGTCGAGGACCGTGAGTACCGCATCATCCGCGCCGACGGACAGGTGCGCTGGCTCAGCGACAAGTGCTTCATCAGCCACCAGGCCGAGCAAGGCCAACGCTTGATCGTGGTTGGTATCGCCGAAGACATCACCGAGAAGAAGCATCTGGAAGACGAGTTGCAGCGGCTCGCCACCACCGATGTACTCACTCAAAGCAGCAACCGCCGTCACTTCTTCGAATGCGCGCAACGCGAGTTTGAACAGGCACGGCTGCAAGGCACGCCCATGGCATTTCTGCTGCTGGATGTGGATGACTTCAAGCTGGTGAACGACACCTTTGGCCATCAGGAAGGCGATATCGTGCTGCAACGAATCGCTGAGTGCGGGCGGAGTACGCTGCGCCGTGGCGACCTGTTCGGACGTATTGGCGGAGAAGAGTTTGCAGCGGTTTTTCCAGGATGCGCGCCAGAGATGGCCAAGCAGATCGCCGAACGCCTGCAGCGAGAGATTCAGCGGTTGAGTTTCCAGCGCGAAGATAAATCGTACGGGATCACCGCAAGTCAGGGCCTGACTAATCTGGGCCCCCACGATCCAAGCCTGGAGGCGCTGTTCGCCAGAGCCGATGCTGCGATGTATCAAGCCAAGCGCCAAGGCAAGAATCAGATCGTGCTGGTCTGAGCTGCACAGCGACCCGCTCTACCCCTCTACCTTCTTGCGAAGCCGCTCAATGTCCGACGCTTCGACTTTCAATAATCGCGCAGGTTTGGACGTTGCCAGCGTTTGGACCGCGTTTTGCTCATCACCCAGCCGCCCCATCTCTCCCGCAAGGTTCATGGCCAGCACTTCGCGGGTGAAGACTCCGGTGTTGTATTGATGCACCGCGGCGATAAGCTCGCGCAGTTCCAGCGGCAAGCGCCAGCGCGTGCGCAGTGCTGAACCAAAGGCCGCCGCGTATTTTTCGAGCGAACGGGTTATGAGCTCATCATTGAGCACACCGCCCGACAGCGCCCACTCCTGCAAACACCGCAACACGGCCAGATCACCCAGATTGCGCAGCAAGCCCGCGCAGTGACAACGCTCGCGGTCCAGCTCCAGCATGCTTGCGAGCATGTGCGCGTAACTGGCGGTGCGCTGGGACAGCCCCCAGAAGTCGTTAGCCCTCGCGATGAGCGCAGCGTCGATAAGCACTGCCCCGCGCTTCATGGCCATGGCCGTAACCAGGTTGGCACTCTGCGTCGCGCCAAGCGTGGCCAGCGCCTCGCTCAACGCCTGAATCGGCTTACCCAGATGCTGCTCAGCACTGTTCGCCGCTGCAATCAGCCCTGCCACCAGTTGCGGATCAGGCATCAGCGCCTGTTCCAGCAGCTTGATGTCCAGCCCGCATGCGCCTTGACTGCTCTTGATCACCTGCTGCACGTCAACGACCAACGGCGCGCCATCGGCGACTTCGCGGCGCTTTTCAAGAAAATCATTCAAGGTCCCGGGTGCCAGGCTCGGGATTTCACAGGCCACCTGGGCGCCGCCTTCGAGCAAGAGCCCTTCGAGTCGATGGCGCAGGCCGTCCATGTTCAGCGGCTTGGTCAGATACGCGGTCGGCGCCAATTGCACCGCTTCGCGGACGCTGGTGCTGTCGCTGCGGGTGCTTAGAAGAATGAAGGGGATATTCGGTTGTTTGCGCAGAAACCGAACCCCGCGCAGCAGACTCAGGCCATCGAAACCGGGAAGCTCGCGCGATGCGATGACCAGGTCCGGAACCGCGCCCTTGAGCCATTGCATGGCCTGGCTGCCGTCGGAGCAGACTTCAACATGCGCGTCGCAACGCACACTCAAGACCATCTCACTGAGCATCTCGCGAATCCAGGGGTCGGATTCCGCAATCAATATTCGGATTCGGGCTACATCGAGCGCCTTGGCAACGGTCATCATGACTCTCCGGCTTTCCTCTGCGTACCTTAGTCAAAGAGAACGCAGGGAAACACGCAAAAGCGATGTTTCTGACGTCAATAAACGAAAAAACCCGCCGAAGCGGGTCTTTTTTGTCCGTTTGGTCACAATTTGATCAATTGCAACCCGACGTTATCAGGCGATCTCAGCGAAGCACTCTTCGATGATTTTCAAGCCTTTGTCCAACTGCTCGTCGGGCGAGGTCAGCGGGACCAATACGCGCAATACGTTGCCGTAGGTACCGCACGACAGCAGGATCAGGCCCTTGTCACGCGCCTTGGCCACCACTTGCGCAACGGCTGCCGCGTTTGGCTTGTGGGTGTCGCCGTTCTCGAAGCATTCCAGCGCGATCATGGCGCCGAGTGCACGCACTTCACCGATCACCGGGTATTTGGCTTGGATGGCGCGCAGGCCGGTCACCAGATGCTCACCGACTGCCTTGCAGCGATCCAGCAGGTGCTCTTCTTCAAACACCTCCATGACCGCCAACGCAGCCGCGCACGCAATCGGGCTGCCCGCGTAGGTGCCGCCCAAACCGCCAGGCGCGATGGCGTCCATGTATTCAGCCTTGCCACACACACCGGCAAGCGGGAAGCCGCCCGCGATGGATTTGGCGAAGGTGGTCAGGTCAGCGCTGACGCCCATCTGCTCCATGGCGAAGAAGGTGCCGGTACGGCCAGCGCCGGTTTGTACTTCGTCAGCGATCAACAGGATGCCGTGCTTGTCGCACAGTTCACGCAGACGAATCATGAACGCCTTCGGCGCCACGTAGAAGCCGCCTTCGCCCTGGACCGGCTCGATGATGATTGCCGCGATGTCGCGTGGCTCGGCGTCATTTTTGAAGATGCGCTCGATGCTGGCGATGGAGTCGTCAACGCTCACGCCGTGCAGCTCGTTCGGGTAAATAGCGCGGAAGATGCCGCCTGGCATCAGGCCCATGCCAGCGGAGTACGGCACGACTTTGCCGGTCAGGCCCAGGGTCATCATGGTGCGACCGTGGTACGCGCCGGTGAACGCGATCACGCCGGCACGGCCAGTGGCAGCGCGGGCGATCTTGACGGCGTTTTCTACCGCTTCGGAACCGGTGGTGACCAGCAGGGTTTTCTTGTCGAAATCACCCGGTACCTTGGCGTTGATTTTTTCGCACAGCTCAACGTACGGCTCGTAGGCCAGCACCTGGAAGCAAGTGTGAGTCAGCTTGTTCAGCTGCTCGGTCACGGCGGCGATGATTTTCGGGTGCACGTGGCCGGTGTTGAGTACCGCGATGCCGCCTGCGAAGTCGATGAACTCACGGCCTTCGACGTCAGTCACGGTCGCGTTTTTCGCGTGGTCGGCAAAGATCGGGTGAATTTGACCAACGCCACGCGGGACGGCAGCTTCGCGGCGTTTCATCAGGGATGCGTTTGTTTTGCTCATGATTTCCTCATTCGCCGCTCATCGGGCGGCGTGGTTCAAGGATGAAGCAGCGGGGGTCAACGGCGGCAGCATACGATGATCGACTGTCGCGGCCTCCCGGCCACCAAATGTTTGGGTGCTGCAAAAAGCCTGCGAGACGTCGCTCTCGCGCCCCGCAGGCTGCAATACCAGTGCCTTAAACGCTTAGGCAGAGGTATTTGATTTCCAGATAATCTTCAATGCCGTACTTGGAGCCTTCACGGCCCAGCCCGGATGCCTTGATACCGCCGAAAGGCGCGACCTCGTTGGAGATCAGGCCGGTATTGATGCCCACCATCCCGTATTCCAGGGCTTCAGCAACGCGGAACACGCGGCTCATGTTCTGAGCATAGAAGTAAGATGCCAGACCAAACTCGGTGTCGTTGGCCATGGCGATCACTTCGTCTTCATCTTTGAAGCGGAACAGCGGCGCCAGCGGGCCGAAGGTTTCTTCCCTGGCAACGGCAGCATCTTTGGAGACGTTGACCAGAATGGTCGGCTCGAAGAAGTTGCCTTCCAGGCTATTGCCACCGCTCAGCACTGTAGCGCCTTTGCTCAATGCGTCGGCAATGTGCTCTTTGACTTTGGCCACGGCCTTCTCGTCGATCAGCGGACCTGTGGTGGTGCCTTCTTGCAGACCATCGCCGACCTTGAGTTTGGCTACCGCCACTTTCAGTTTTTCAGCGAACGCGTCGTAAACCGAGTCCTGAACATAGAGGCGGTTGGCGCACACGCACGTCTGACCGTTGTTGCGGTATTTGGAGATGATGGCCCCTTCGACGGCCTTATCCAGATCTGCGTCGTCGAACACGATGAACGGCGCGTTGCCGCCCAGCTCCAGCGAAACCTTTTTGATGTCGTGGGCGCATTCAGCCATCAACTGGCGACCGATTTCGGTCGAGCCGGTGAACGACAATTTGCGCACGATCGGGTTGCTGGTCAGCTCGCCACCAATGTCGCCTGCGCTGCCGGTCACAACGTTGAACACGCCAGCAGGAATGCCGGCACGCTGGGCCAGTTCAGCCAGAGCGAGTGCGGAGTAAGGCGTTTGCGAAGCCGGTTTGAGGACCATGGTGCAGCCGGCAGCCAGCGCCGGGCCAGCCTTGCGGGTGATCATCGCGGCAGGGAAGTTCCACGGGGTGATCGCTGCGGTTACGCCGATTGGTTGCTTGAGCACGATCAGGCGTTTGTCTGGCTGGTGGCCCGGGATGACGTCGCCGTAGACGCGCTTGGCTTCCTCGGCAAACCACTCGATGAAAGATGCAGCGTAAGTGATCTCGCCTTTGGCCTCAGCCAGCGGCTTGCCTTGTTCGAGGGTCATCAAGCGGCCGAGGTCGTCCTGATTCTCGATCATCAGTTCAAACCAGCGGCGCAGTTTGTTGGAGCGCTCTTTGGCGGTCAGTGCACGCCAGGCCGGCAAGGCCTTGTCTGCCGCTTCAATGGCTCGGCGCGTCTCGGCAGCGCCCATTTTCGGCACAGTGCCCAGAATCTCGTTGTTCGACGGGTTGTTGACGTTGATCGTCTGACCAGCGTCGGCATCTGCCCAGGCGCCATTGATATAGGCCTGCTGGCGGAACAACGTGGAGTCTTTGAGCTGCATGTCGGTCTCCTAAACAGCACCGCGCGGCGGCGGAGCGAATTATTGATTGTTCAAAGGCGCCTCGAACGAGGCTGCGTCAGGAAAACATCGACCGGGGCCCTGAATGCACTGGAATTCCAAAGTGCGGGAGACCGGACAGGTGCGTTTGAAATCTCAAACGAATCCTAGGGACTACACCTATAAAGGACAATAGTCTGTTCGAAAAAAAGAACGGCCGATTGCCAAACGGCAAGATATTCTGATCAGCGTCGCGTTAAAGCGCCAAAACCGTGCGAAATCAACAACAGACGCTCGCCAGCATGGACGCACGCGGGCCAGATGAGTATCATGGCGCCCGCGCTGCACCAGTAGCTCAGCTGGATAGAGTACTGCCCTCCGAAGGCAGGGGTCATGGGTTCGAATCCCGTCTGGTGCACCACCTTCTATCCCTTGTATTACAAGGGTTAGCTCCACTGCCAGAAACCTGTCCTAGTCCTGAAAGTCGTTTTTGCCACAAATTTGCCACACTCAAGTGTGGCGGGAATGGTCGAAATGGCAACAATCAGGAATCGCGGCGAGTATCAGTGGGAAGCGCAAATTCGCCGTAAGGGCTATCCAGCCCAGCGCAAAACCTTCGAAACCAAATCCGATGCCCAAGCCTGGGCACGCATGATCGAAAGCGAAATCGACCGTGGGATTTTTGTCTCTCGCGTCGAGGCTGAACGCACCGCCTTTCATCAACTCATTGATCGCTACATCTCCGAGATCGCTCCGAAGCACAAAGGCGCGTATTCGGAAATCAAACGCCTGGAAGCGCTCAAGCGTCATCCGCTGGCGACACGCATCGTTGCGACCCTCACCTCTTCAGATTTTGCCCGCTACCGTGACGAGCGCCTGAAGATCCGTAAGGGCAACACGGTCAAGCGTGAGCTGGCTTTGTTTCAATGCGTGATTGAGGTCGCTCGCCGCGAGTGGGGAATTCCTCTGGCCGAGAATCCAGTCAGGATGGTCAGCCGCCCCAGCTACAACGACGAGCGCTCGCGACGGCTCGATCCAATAGAAGAGCAATACATGCTCGGCGCGTTAGAGCTTCGTGAGCGACGTGCTGATGGGACCTACGCCAATGCATCACACAATCCTTGGATACGGCCCATCGTCCAACTGGCGATTGAGACAGCCATGCGCCGTGGCGAGATTTTCGAGCTGCGCTGGAAGCATGTGAACCTGGAACGTAGAACCGCGCACCTCCCTGCAACCAAGAACGGACTGCCCAGAACTGTCCCGCTTTCACCGAAGGCTATTCAGTTGCTCAAGGATCTGCCGCGCTCGCTGTGCGGGCGAGTCTTCCCCACCACGGCTGATGCTCTCAAGAAGGCGTTTGTGCGAGGTCTAGAGCGGGCGAGGCTGAAATACTTGGGAGATTGCGACGTAGCGCAGGTCACGCCTCAGGAAGACTTCCTGATCAATCTGCGCTTTCACGATCTGCGGCATGAAGCGACCTGTCGGCTTGCGACCAAACTGCCGAATTTGATTGAGCTTGCCAGTGTGACGGGGCATCGGGAGGTAAACATGCTGAAGCGGTATTACAACATTACTGCGGAGGAGCTGGCTGCGAAGCTGGCCTGATCGGACCAAACCGGTCGGTTTGGCAATCGCACAGACGGAGCATCATTTGCACACGGCTGGGCCAGTCGTGTGCGTAGGATGAGGCCAGCACACTGGGTGTCTTTGACCGTCAGAAGTCGGCCATTAGCTGTCAGTAGCAGATGACTGCCTTCGCCCCATCGCTGACTATGGTAAAGGGCAGTAGTCACTAGAATCCGTTCGGTATCAGTACAGATAGTGTCGGAGTCTGAGTTTGATCCCCGCCCTCTGTATTTAAAAGAACTACACTGAGGCGGGCGGCTCGCATCTCGGCCGGGTGACTGTGCGGAGCCGCGGATTACCGTGAGCTTCACTTTCGATAGACACGCTCCGTATGAATCGGGTAGTGTTTGGACTGGAGCCTTCTACAAAGTTAATCAAAGAATTGCAGCTGCCCATACACGGCCTATGCCTTTCTTATACTCATCAGAGCACTGAAACTTATCAAAAATAAGGGCAGCGAGAAGAAACTCGAGCGTTACACTCTCCACCTGAAAGTTGTGCGCTTATGGTGTATTTTTATAGTTATCACTTAGAGTGTTATTGAAATGGATAGACTAATCCCTCATCAGGCAACTCATCGGACCGACGATCTAACTTCTGATAGCTCATCAGATGATGCAAAAACGCAAACTGCCAGATGGTTTGCCGAAATGATGATTAAAGTTTTTTTTCGGAAGAATTGGCGCTTTCTGAAGGCGACTATAAAAAGTTCTCCATTGGGGATTTAACTTCCAGCCTTAATGGAAAAGTTGATGAAAAAATAATTAGCACCTTGAATATGATTAAAGATCTTGGCGACAAGGCTTCTCATTATAACCCTGACGTCAAACTATCAAAATCCGACTCAGAAAAAGCAGTGCAGGCAGCATTCGAACTTTTTCCACTTATAATAATCAACCACCTCATAAATAACCCGCTAAACTCACACCCAGATAGAGCCACTCTGTTGAGCACCACTCTTCCAAAAATACGGATAAAGATTATTGAAAATTTTATTGACTTCAATAAAATCGATAGCGAATATCACGCAGGACTGCTTCACAAATGGTGCTTGGCATGTGTGAAGAGTGGAGGCAGGGAAAAAGCAAGACGAAAACTTCACAACCTTTTTAAGAAAAATAAAATATCAGAATCAACTTTTGACTTCGAAACAAAGTCAATTAACGAAATTACTCTTAGAATGTCAAAAGGGGAGCTTCCTGTTCCAAAGTCGCACGAAGATTTTGCAAGAAACCTTAATGACGTGCTCTCTAAACTTTCCCCAGAAAGCAAAAGCACCAATAAAGAGCTAATTAGCATTCTTGAACGAATGGTCGAAAAAATTCAACCTAGTGAATTTGGAACACTTAAAGGAATGCAGGTGTTTATGGTGTAATTGAACCTTACTGTTGTCCAGTTTCCCGGATCAGTGCAATCTGCTGCGCGGATTATTAGTGATATCCAGCCTCTCTGGACATACCCTTCGCATCTACCAATCCCCTGGCCGTCTAAGGGCAGTTGATAGCTCATCCGTTTGGAATTGCAGCGATGGAGAAAACTTCAGCTCCCCCTCTCTCGATGTCCAGAAATCGCTGTAAAGTTCGTGGTTGTTAATAACTGCATATGATTTATTTCAAGTGATACTTTAGATTTTTTAAATGGCGGTGATTGTTCGCCCGTATAACCAGTGACAGCTTGACGCTACTCATTTGCGGCTTAGTTCACTGACTCCTACTAGCCAATTGCCGCTAAGCCACGAACGACAACTTTGGGTCGTAAGCCGCCTTTCGTGACAGACAGCTTTCGGCCAGAAGCGGATGTTCCATCGACGTCGTATATGAGTGGATCAGATCTTCGCTTCAACTTCCTTAACGATTTCGGAAATGCTGTCACCTGTGATTGAGTTGTCTCGCCTCCAGTCCCCCCCATGCTTGGATTTCTGGACATAAAGACTTCCATCGTCATTGCATATTCTAAATGAAGTGGCGCCTCTAAGCACCGGTTGCCCTCCAACTACCGACCAGTCCGGAATCTTAGATTTAATATTATTCAGATGTGTATGAAAGGAAGAGGCTGATAGATATCTCTTTATTGGATCTATATGAGTTGCTTTTCTTATTGTTCTTCTAAGATTATCAGGAACCCAAGAGGGGAGTGAGGATACATCCAAGATTTTTCCTCTTTGGATTTTATCTCGAATACATGTATCAATAAAAATTGACTTGTCGGCTCTGGATGCTTGGCGACCATATTCGAGTTTTTCAGCTTTGTTCAGCCACGCCATTTCCTCATAAGGTAAGTAACCACCCAATAGTTGATAAAGAATTATTCCACACTGATATATATCCCCCCCAAATCCATAGGAGTTCGTATCAATAGATTCAGGCGGCCTATAGAGCACGGCATGGCTAGATGCGGGGATTGAGTTAAGTCCCTCGGGCATGTACTTAATTGATCCAAAATCACCGATAATTGATCTACCATCTTCGCCTGCGTAGATGTTGGACGGTTTCAAGTCTCTGTGCAGATAGCGGCGTTGGTGCAGATGAGTTACGCCGTTCAATATCTGCATAGTGCGCTCAACGGCCTGAAGGTTGCCGAACTCTGTCTTTTCAAGCACATCGTCAAGGTCGCCATTTGGACAGCGGGGAGTCACGAAGTAGGCCCATTCCCCATCAAGCAGCCCAGCATTTTTGACTTGAAGAATGTTAGGCGCCTCAATTGCAGCTAAAGTGCTGGGTTCTGCGTGGTATTTTGCATCACCTCCCCAGTAGTAAAATTTTACGGCAATCTCATTTTTAAGTATCCTATTTTCACCGAAGAAAAGATAGCCATTTCCTCCTTTGGTTATTTCCCTTGTAAACCTTATGTCCTTACTTAGCGCATTGAGTTGCGCCTTAATATTTGGAGGAGCGTTGACATTATCAATCAATATCTCGCTCATGCACCCAGCTTCCTTATATATAGCACGGCAGATTTGAATGCATCCTCTTGGTATTTATTAAGATCTGCAGGCAGCTTGAATGGTTTTTTTCTTTCTGCAGCAGCTATGCCTTGACCAGTTTCAAATCCGACCTCGGCAATTCCATTGAGTTGAATAAGCGACTCCATCTTAAAGGAGATTGCACCACCTGCCCTTGTCCCCTTTTGGGCACGCTTCTTAATCACCACTAAGTCAACATCGTGTTGTCTAGCGAAATTTTGAAATGTTTCAAAAAATGACTTAATGTGATCACTAGACTCGTCATCTCCAAGCTTTATTTTACGAGGTTCGATATCAAGATATTGATACCCTGCGCCATTCTTTTCCAGCAGAACAATAATTGCTTCGGAACCCTTCAATTCGACACCACAGATTTTGTCCATAAAATTCCCTTTCTTTATGAATATCAGAATTATCTTCTGACGATACTTTAGGACTAAATAGCCGAGAAGCTAGCACGTGGCCACCAAGGAGTCCATGCCACCTTTTGCCCATTTTCAGGAATCGGTGCGCGACATCAATTGACCTACAGCCGACTTTCCTGAAGGGCAGCTTTGGGTCAAATTCAGTCGGGCAATGACACCAAGTATGCTGGTCAAATCGAATGCAAGCGGGCGGTCAAGTCCATGCAATTACTGATCTAGGGACAGGACAAGCTCTCTAGCATCTAAATCGGTTCGCAAGCGAGTAGCCGTAACCTGATCGCGCTCACGCTGCCCAAGCTGATAAACCTCATAGAAGCACGCGACAACCTGCTCCTTGGTCAAATCAGGGAGCGTCGTCCGACGCTTGAGGGTGTTCACTATTTTCCGTGCGCAAAGCTGAGCAGCTTCTCGCTCATACGACCGGAAAGCCAGATCGCGGAAAGCCCACATGCTGATCCAGCCGCTTGATAACGCCCATAGCATCAAACGCTGATAGGTCGGCCAAGCCATACGTGTGTGGCCGCTCAAATACCGTCGCAGAATCCGGCCGTCCGCGTCTTTGAACCCGTAAATCCCCAGCTCCGTCAGCAGCCGCTCAAGGGCCACCCGCGACATCCCTGACTTGCGCAAAATGGCTGAGAACAGGTACTCAAGCAGATCCACGGGGACGCGAACAACAAAGTTTCTACGGCCCGTTTCCTCATGACGTTTCAGTTCACGAAAAACAAGCTGGAAGGCTTCATCTGGGTCGACATCTGCATCGGGAATGTGTGGTTGCATGGAGCCATTCTTTGGCTTATTCGCGCATCTGTCAAAAAGGTGTCCTAGTAAATCCGTAGTCGCATGGCGAAAGCTGGAGGCATTCCATAGCAGCCGAGCGACAGTCACGATGAGCATCGATTACGAAACCATTCAAAAGATTCAGAGGCTAGCAGATGACGTACTGATTGGCGTTGCCGAGGTCGCTGCATTGACAGGCTTCAGCGCTCTGACCGTGCGTCAGCGCAAATTGCCGGGGCTTGAGCCAGTTCCAGGCCTGTCACGCTTGCGATGGAGGCTAGGTGATCTCAGACAGTGGATGCGTACCGGGGCAATCACATCGGCTCCTCTCCTCAAGCAAGCCTCGACCGAAGGACCACACAAAGTCGGGCGCCCTACCAAGAAGGCGCAGGTGGAGGCTCGGAAATGAGTGAGCTTGAATTGTCGGTTGATGTCGCCACCGGGCAGGAACCACAGGATCAATTGAAATCCAACACCTATTGGTTTCACATTTTCCAGGCCATGGTGGATCACGAACTCGCGAAGCTAGGACCGTATGCATTCGCGGTTTACTGCGTTATCAAATCCCACTGCGATCTCAGAACGGGACTGTCGATTCCTTCAATCCCAACCATTGCTCGCAAAGCTGGGATCAGTCCACGCCAGGCTATGCGCGAGATCAAAACGCTTGAAACCCGAGGCTACATCAGCAGGACGCGATCCCGTAAACATAACGAATATAAGCTCACGGAAAAAATAGCGATCAGCGACTCGCAAGGCAGACCCAGAGGCCAAGCACAGTGGGAGTACCGCCCAGCCCAGATCAAAAGCACGGTTGAGGAGCTGAAACGTATGCTATTCAACAGGGAGGCAGTCGGCCAAGGTATTCACATCGAAAACCTACAGATCATCGAGAACCAGACCAACATTGGCTTCCAGATCAGCCAAGCTGACTTGGACCATTTGGCCGAGAGCAATCCGGACATCTACACCAAGCTGCTGTCTATCCGGAACTCGATCCGGGAGCGTAAGGCGACCAAAACATGAGTTATACACAGGACCGCCAGTCACGTGACAGGGTGGCATGCATGCGCTCATCTCAGGTGACTGTGTGACATGCGTAACCTGATTTGAGGTGACACAGAGTCACTCATACAAGAAGAGAAAAAACCATATCAATTGGAACGCCATTACTTGTCGCGACCCGACAAGATCCAGGAACGCGGCAAGCCATGATAACGATCAGCAGGAGGTCTCAACGATGATCCAATCATCAGATGCTCATAGACTGGAAATCGCCCAAGACCTCTTGGGTTGCTTGATAGCGCTCCGTTCCGAGTCGATTTTCTACGAGCGGAAGAAAGCCCAACCGAATGTTGAAATAATCAGCCAGTGGAAAGCAGAGCGTAACACCCTCTTTGACCTGACCCGCAGCTTGAACTGCAACGACCGGGATACCATCGAGAATGTCATCGCGACCTATGGCCCTTCTGCCAGAGCTCTGTTTGATCAGGAGGGTAGTCTGAGCCGCTAGCCCTGCGCTCCGGCTATGCAAGGTGCGTATCAGTTAACGCGTTCCACTTTTGCTGACATGCGTTCAGCCGCCTGAGATGCTGCACTCAGTCTGAATCGGGCAGCGTGGAGCGTCTGGCAGGTTTTGACTCGGGAATGAGCTCAGGTACCAGCTTGAGCTCTCCCGAATAGACCATGAGGGTTCCGCACCTGGTAAACGGCTTACCACCGTTCATCGCGTCTACAGATTTCCGTCGTAGTGCAAGCGACCACATTTTCTTCAGCCAGCTTTCACTCATAGCGTTTACTCCAGATATGGATGACGTATCCAGATTTGCCTACCGAATGCCTCCCTCAGCATCACCAGATCTACCTTTCCCTGTGCTCCCAGATGTTGTTCTCTTCTTTACCCGAGTGATCCAGGTACAGTCACCAACGGCAACTACGCGCACTTCACAATACCGACACCATCACAGCCAACGCCGTGCTTTGTACAGCGTCGTGTTGCGGTGTTTTCTGAAAATTACCGCGCTCACTTCGCAAAATATTTTGATGGTCAATTTTGTTAGGCCGATGGCGTCTGATTCTTGTGTTTATCGAGTCATTGGGCGATTCCTCTGCCCCCTCCCCAAGGATGCTTTGATTGATCAAGGACTAAGAAATCCAGCACCTACGTGCAGACAACTTTTCTGACCAAAATCGTCCACAACGGCTGCAACCATTTGGTGGATAAGAACTGGGACAGGGTAGGGTTTGTACTACCGCCATGAATGGCGTACGTAAAACCGGCAACGCGGCAGTCGTTTCACTTCTTTGCTTTGCCTACCGTCCCTGCTCAGGGCAAGCCCCGAGACCCCACTGCGGCCAATGGCCGGAAAGTTTTGGTAAAACGCGCTGCCGTCGATGGCTCACAACTCGGTAGAGATGCCCGACAGCGCAAGAACCTCATGCTCTGCAAGCCCTTGCCTCCGCTGCGCCAATCCGAGGGGCGAAATAAGCGCTTCATGCTCGACGATTTGCTGTTCAAGCAACCGCCCTAAAAGCAGTAGCTCTCCCTGCGCTTCAAGTGCGCGAAGCTGTTCGGGAGAATTAAACGCCCAGCGGTCAAGAATCTGCCAGCCGCATGCATGATACGAAGTGGATCGGAGGACAGACTCGATGGTCGTAGTCGCCAGGACGCCGGACGCGATTCTCAATGGCATGTGGTCAATGAGCATGTGCAGGTTCCCTTTTTTGTAGGCAATTGATCATTCGTGTGTTCTGCGCAATGGAAGATGGTCTGAAGCCACCTTTGCGCCTCAGCTCTCGAATGTGAGCGAGCGAAAAACCGAGAGTGGATAGGACGGCAACATCGTCAGAAGTCAGCACTTGATTGGCCAAACGCATGGTGGCGTTAGGTTGAGCGATATCTACCTGCCAAACACTGCCTGCGGTTACGTCGGTCATCGGGCCACTCCGAATAGCTAAGTGAAGGCTCCATCATCCAGCTAAGTGCTGAAGATTGAATGCAGCCGCGCCTCCGTATTGGTCACGTCCGCCGTTTTAAGCGCGAGGCTGAACGTCGGAATAGCCAAATCGGTCGTCAACAGCTCCAACCGATGGTTGCTCTTGCCGACTGGAAGAATGCGCCAGGAGCGAATCTCATCCAAACGGAAGAGATGTCCGTCCTGACCTACGGGGTACGCCAGCAATCTTTTCGATTCCAGGTCGACACCAACGTAGGCGTCATTGATCTTCGCGAACACCTCGATCTGAGGAAAGAACCCTTCAGCCTGATACCCAGCGACCATTCTCCTCAGTTTTGCGGCATAGCTCCGGTTGACACGGGAGAACAGCCATCCGCCCCCGACGAAGTAGAGAGCCAAGGCCCAGAACAGCCAACGAATTGCAGGTTCTTCGCCACTGGCCAAACCCAGAAAGAATGGCAGGTTGAAGCCAGAAAAAACCACCACGACTAGCAAAAGCGCACCCACCGGCAGACACCCGATGGCCCATGCCACGCGAAACAACTCCCAGACCAGTCTCATGCAGCCTCCTAAACCAAACGAACACGCACAAAATAACTGAAAATCAGATATCTCAAAAGCAGATATAGCGTGATCAGTCGAACCTTGCCCGGACACGGCTATGACAAAGGCTATCTATCGACGTGAGCATGTGATCTTTCTACAGGTGCTAAAGCGCATGAGGGTTGAATCAGGCCTGACCCAGGCCCAGTGCTCTGCCGCGCTGGGGAGACCGCAATCGTTCATGAGTGATGTGGAGAGGGGGGTGAGGCGGCTGGATATGGTTCAGCTTCGTGATCTGTGTCAGGTTTTGGGTAGTGACCTTGTCGGGTTCACCAAATCTTTCGAGGCCGCACTCAACCATTAAAAAAGCGCAGGCATAAACGCATCGTCGATCCCGAGGCAGCAACGCCTCGGGCGAATTGTCACTCAAGCTGCATCATAGCGCAGGGCAAACTGTCTGAAAGCACTTGGTGCGATACATATACTAGCCCTGCTGCTGCATTATAAATTTCCACCTACACCTTTGAATTTTTCAACAAAAGCGGCGATCTTTTGGAAGACATCTTGCTTCTTCTGGAGATACTTCGGATTAAGCGGACTCATTTTTGGCAAGATGGCATTAAGCTCAGTTCCATTATCGCTAGCAAATTCCCTTTTCAGCGACGTGGCGATGTAGCGTTTAGCTGCCCCCTCATTCAGTTCCTCATCGCTGATCAGCTCTTGCGCCTCGCGCAGCTGTTCTGATCGGGCAAAAGTGTAAAAAGCGTCGATCACACTAGCCTTGTCAGCAATCCCATCAAGCTCGGTCTGGTTGATGAAGTCCACCACCAGGCTTTCTTTGGCGCGATTCCCCAGGCTGGCGCGAATCACCCGGCGCATCTCCTCGACCAGCGCCGCCTTGCCCTTGACCTTCTTGTTCTTCTCAAAGATCAGCTCGAGGATGTAATCCAGGTTGATTTCCTGGGACTTGAGCAGGTCCACCTCGAACACCACATCGTCCCAGTCAATGGTGGACTTGCCTACTTCGTTACCCGCTTTCTCGCGCCGCAGCCAATCTCGGATGTCATTGTAGGTGGAGCGATAGTCCTGAACCTTGCGCTCGACAGGTAGGCGGATGGTCTGCAGCTCGGCAAGTTTCTCGTCATCCAGGTGGTGTTCAAGCTTAAATGCTTCTACGGCCTGCGGGTCGCTGATATCGACCGTTTGCAGCGCCTTGAGCGCGGCAAACTCGTCGTAGTTCTGCAGCACGTTTTCCACGCGCAGGTAATCGCCGAACAACTTGGCGAAGGCTTTTTTCTCCGATTCCTTGATGATGTTGGCCGGGTCGGGAAAACGCTGCTCCAGCTCTGTCACCACATCCATGAAGCCACGCCGCGCCTCACCGGTCATCGTGTCGGTGAAGCCCTCCATGTACTCCTTATAACTTTTTTCCAGCACCACGTTGCGCGTATTCTTGTCGCCGAACAGCGTGATGGCGTCGACCGTGGCGTGCTCCAGATCGCGGAAGGTGACGATATTACCGAAAGTCTTGGTGGCATCGAAGATGCGGTTGGTACGTGAATAGGCCTGGATCAGGCCGTGATAGCGCAGGTTTTTGTCGACGAACAGCGTGTTGAGCGTTGGCGCATCGAAGCCGGTCAGGAACATGCCTACTACTATCAGCAGGTCGATGTCCTGATCCTTCACACGCTTTGCCAGGTCGCGGTAATAGTTCTGGAAGCCCTTGCTGTCCACGCCGAAACTACTTTTGAACAACACGTTGTAGTCAGCAATCGCCGCGCTCAGGAACTCTTTAGCGGTGCTATCCATCGCCGACACTTCGAAGCTTTCATCGACAATGTCGCCAATGGCGTCCTGTTCTTCATTGGGGGCGAATGAGAAGATGGTAGCGATGCGCAGAGGCTTGTCGCTTCCTTCCTGCAGCTTCTGCAGCATCTCGTAGTACGCCTTGGCGGCATCAACGCTGCTTACCGCGAACATGGCGTTGAAGCCCTTGTTTGCTCCCTGCAAACGATGGGTCTTCTGGCGAAAATGCGTGAGCAGGTACTGCGAAATTTCGCGAATGCGCGTGGGGTGGAGCAAAGCCTGACGGTTCTCCGCAGCGCTGAGCTTCTTCTCGTCATGCTCGGCTTCCAGAGCCTTGAACTGTGGACGGACATCGTTGTAGTCCACCTTGAACTTGAGCACCTTCTCGTCACGGATGGCATCGGTGATCACATAGGAATGCAGCTCGCGGCCAAACACGCTAGCGGTTGTATCGGCGCCCAGCGCATTTTTTGGGAAGATCGGCGTGCCGGTGAAGCCGAACTGATAGAAGCGCTTGAACTTCTTCTTCAGATTCTTCTGCGCCTCGCCAAACTGACTGCGGTGGCACTCGTCGAAGATGAACACCACCTGCTGGTGGTACACCGGCAGGTCGCCTTCGGTCTTCATCAGGTTGTTGAGCTTCTGGATGGTGGTGACGATGATCTTATTGTCGTCCTTGTCCAGGTTGTGCTTGAGGCCTGCGGTGCTCTCCGAGCCATTGACGCTGTCGGGTGAAAAACGCTGGTACTCCTTCATGGTCTGGTAATCCAGATCCTTGCGATCCACCACGAAGAATACCTTGTCGATGAACTCCAGCTCGGTGGCCAGGCGCGCAGCCTTGAAGCTGGTCAGCGTCTTGCCCGAGCCGGTAGTGTGCCAGATATAACCGCCGCCCTCGGTGCTGTTCCAGCGCTTGGCCTGCCTGGCACTGCGAATCTTCCACAGAATGCGCTCGGTGGCGGCAATCTGGTAAGGGCGCATCACCAGCAGGGTGTTGCTGACGTCGAACACCGAATAGGTGAGCAGTACATCGAGCAGGGTGCGCTTCTGGAAGAAGGTTGCGGTGAAGTCCTTCAGATCCTTGATCGGACTGTTGTCGGCCTGCGCCCAGTTCATGGTGAAGTCGAAACTGTGCTTGTTGCGCCGCGTGGTGTTGGCGAAGTAGCGCGTATCGGTGCCATTAGAGATCACGAACAGCTGCAGATACCTGAACAGCGAATGCTCGGTGTTGAAGCTCTCCTTGCTGTAGCGGTGCACCTGATTGAAGGCTTCGCGGATCGCCACGCCACGCTTCTTCAACTCCACCTGCACCAGTGGCAGGCCATTGACCAGAATAGTCACGTCGTAGCGGTTGGCATGGCTACCCGCTTGCTCGAACTGCTTGATAACCTGCATCTTGTTGCGGGCCAGGTTCTTCTTGTCCAGCAGGTAGATATTCTGGATGCGCCCGTCATCGAACACGAAGTCATGTACGTAGTCGTCGTGAACCTTGCGGGTTTTGTCGAGGATGCTGTCACTGGGCTTGTCCAGCCAGCTTTCCACGAAGCGCGCCCACTCGGATTCGGAAAATTCGACGCTGTTCAGCGCCTGCAGCTGCGTGCGCACATTGGCCAGCAGCGCCGGCATCGTCTTCAGCTCGGTAGAATGCTCATAGCCCTGGTTGACCAGATCCTGGATGAACTCGCGCTCCAGATCGCCTTCGCTCTGGTAGCTTTCGGCAACTTTCCACTCTCTGGCATATCTGTCGAGGACGATGAAGGTGTTGGACTCTGCGATGGTCTTGTAATCAGTCATTGCTTGGGGCCTCCACATGTCCCTGTGCGAGTTCGCTTTCAATTTCTTCCACTTTGGGCAATTGCGACTGCACGACCAGTGGAATGTCCTTGGTGATGAATGAGCTAACGCCCATGTATTTGTGGATATCACGCAACGCGTACTTCACATCAGTTTGTCCTTTTCTTTGCATAGGATCAGGCCAATGGTCGGCTGGTAGTCTGCGGCACGCAACTGGTCGTCCACGGCGGACAGGTAGAAATTGAGCTTTCCGATGCTCTCCGGCTTGAACCCACCGGCCTTCTGCGAGCTTTGAATGCGCGGCTTGATGGTAGCTAGCGCCTGTCGGTAATCGCTGATGCGGATGATTTCGCTCATGCGTTTTTCCTCTCCAACGTCACGACAACAGATCTCGTCACCCGATCAGGCGCCCGGCGCCTCTTCCTGTTGCCAATAGCCGTAGTTGGCCACCAGGTGATCCAGCAGGAATTTGACCGTCTGCTTTTCCTGCAGGGTTGGCTCGGTGACGCTCTCGTTGGATAGAGTGCTGTGACTGGTGAATTGAATAATGCGGTTCAGGTAGGCCAGCTTGTCGTCAGGCAAAAGTTCTGACCACTGCGGGTACCCCAGAAAACTGGCGGTTTTCTCGTAGAGATTGCGCAGCAGGGTGAAGTGATAGCGTTGTACCTGGTCAGAAGCAATCGCTTGGTCAAGGACTTGCCGCAGATGGAGGTGATAAGAAAAGCTCTTGTTAGAATCGCCATACTTGACGCTCAGATCAAAGGTGCCGTTTTCAAGACGATTCAGCAAATAGCAGCCCTCTTTCTTGCCACTTTTTTTGAGGTCAAGCTCATTGTGCAGCACGTTGTAGAAAAGCGGACTGTGGGTGGTGATGACGAACTTCAGATCGGCAGGACTGGCCTTTATCAGCCCTGATAGATTGACCGCCAATTCGATGAGATGGTTTTCATCCAGCGAACTCACCGGGTCATCAATGAATACATATTCCAACTGATCGAACTCCCGCGTTTCGCGGTCTTCCTGCTCTGGCACATTGCGTGTGCTAATGACCTGATCAAGTAGCGTATAAAAGATGCTCCAGATGAAATTGCTCTCTTCGCCCTTGGAAATCTTGAGGTTTCCGGAGGTTTCGTCATTCCCCCGCTCAAGCGAAAAAGTGACCTCTGAAAAATCCTCGCTGAAATGCGGGGTCAGCTTGTCACTAGTGTAGTGCTGGAAATAGCGGACGATGTTGCCGTCCTGTCCCAGGTCCCGGAGTATAGCGAGCAGCCAGTCCGTGAATGAGTTGGGCTGGATCCGTAATCTGGGCTGCGTATCCAGCGCCAAGTCGTTATCCCAATAGAACAAGTCTTCGGTAAAGGCGTTGAAGTATAGAATTTTGCTGCGCGACAACTCTGGTGGATCAGCCGCCTCCTCACCCTCACCCTTAGGTGCGACCAGCTGTTTGAACTCGCGCGACAGTCGCGTCTTACCCGTGCCGTTGAAGGCGTAGATCAGTTGCACCTTCTTGTTGGCGTCTTTCAGCTGCCGGGCGATCTCGATCAGCGTCTTGCTCATATCACGCCTCCACCTGCTCGGGCTCGGGGAAGCTCAGCAGTAAGTCGCGGCAGTACTCATATTGCTTCCGACGCAGCTCAATCTCGCGTGGCAAGTCTTCGCTGATGGAGTTGGTCAGGGCGTAAAATTTACCGAGGATGGCGACGATACGAGCTTGTTCTTCGAGTGATGGAAAAGGCAGTTTCAACTGCTCAAAAGTTCCAAGATTAATATTGCTCTGTGCGCTACTTCTCTCCTTCCCTTTTCTCTCCAGCTTGGCTTTAGTTACCTGAAGGATAAACTCAACATATACAGAGCTAGTTTTACTAGGATCAGCAACAAAGCCAATGACACTGTCAGGGAAACAAGCATCAAATCCTAGTATGGACGTTTCGGCTATGTTAGCTGCAATTGTGATACACAGCGTCCCCTTGGGCCACAACTTGCTTTGTTTTAAGCCAAGCTCACTATAGGTTTGACCGTAACTTGTGATAATCCGCGCCGCACCTCTGATATCACCCGTTTGTATAAACGGTATATTACCCCCATACAGTCTTTGGTCATTTCTCGGACGGTGCCTAGATTTACCCCGCCCAAAATCAAGTGACATCTCGGGCAAAGTCTTCCACTCCACTTCCCTGCCGTCAAAACTCAACAACTGCTCGAGATAGTAGTTGTATTGTTTTTTACGGGCGGTGAGCTCGGCGCTGAGCTCGGCGGTGAGCTCGGAGGTAAGCTCGGTGAGCGTGTCCAATATGCGAACGATTTCGGCCTGTATTTCCAGCGATTTCTTGGGATTGCCTGGGCAGAGGATGGGAATCTGAATCTTGACCATCTCCCCTTTTGTCAATTTCGACCTATCTTTGTTTGGCAAGTAAGGAGTAAAATCGACAGCACACAAATAGTGGTAGAGAAACTTAGTATTCAATACTTGCTTGCCACGCACAACATGCACGTGATTATTTGCCCAGAACTTCCCACTCGTATATTGCACAGAGTAATTTTCAAGGCTTGCTGAGCCGTCCTCTGCAATCAGCACGTACTCGCCGTCATGGGTATATCCATCCACATAGTCCTGGATATTATTTGCGCCGTAGTATGGAACCTCCCCAGATACACGTAACGAAGCCTTTACCGGCCTCCTTGCAGCGTTCGCTACCTCTAGAAAGCGCTCATCACCCAATGCCGTCCACTCTACGGCAACGCCATCCAGCAGCTTGCCTATGAAGTTCGCGCCGCTCATGCCTCCAGCTCCTCGCCCTCAATCTCCGCGACAATGGCATCAATGTCCTTGCGCAGTTGGTCGATGCGGGCGACGGTGGTTTTCAGGTCGACATTGAGTAGGGAAATATCCACCACTTCGCGACTGTCTTTCGCTTCCACATAGCTGCTGACCGAGAGGTTGTAGTCATTGGCCGTAATCCTTTCAAAGGGTACCGACTTGGCAAAGTGATCGACATTCTCCTTGCTATCGAACACTCGCATGATCCGCTCGATATGCGTGTCTTCCAGCAGGTTGTTGTTGGTGCCCTTCTTGAACAGCGCGCTGGCGTCAATGAACTGGGTGGTGGTGTCCAGCTTGTGCTTGGACAGCACCAGGATGTTAACGGCGATGGTCGTACCAAAGAAGAGGTTGGGCGCCAACGAGATCACCGTTTCCACATAGTTGTTATCCACTAGGTATTGGCGAATCTTCTGCTCAGCGCCACTGCGGTAGAAGATGCCGGGAAAGCAGACGATGGCCGCACGGCCCTTGGCCGAGAGGTAGCTCAGCGCATGCAGCACGAAGGCGAAGTCCGCCTTGGACTTAGGCGCTAGCACGCCGGCCGGGGCAAAACGGTCGTCATTGATCAGCGTCGGGTCGTCGCTGCCGATCCATTTCACCGAGTACGGCGGGTTGGAGACAATTGCATCGAAGGGCTTGTCATCACCAAAGTGCGGGACACGCAGCGTGTCGCCGAGCTGGATGTTGAACTTGTCATAGTTGATGTTGTGCAGAAACATGTTCATCCGCGCCAGGTTGTAGGTGGTGTGATTCACCTCTTGGCCGAAGAACCCATCCTCGATTACATGGGCGTCGAAATGCTTTTTCGCCTGCAGCAGTAGCGAGCCGGAGCCGCACGCCGGGTCGTAGATCTTGTTGACGCTGGTCTGCTTGTGCATCGCCAACTGGGCGATCAACTTGGACACATGCTGCGGGGTAAAGAATTCGCCGCCGGATTTGCCGGCATTGGCTGCGTAATTGGAGATGAGGTACTCGTAGGCGTCGCCGAACAAGTCGATATGACTGGCATCGAAGCTGCCAAACTCCAGCTTACTCACTCCCTTGAGCACATCCGCTAAGCGTTTGTTCTTGTCGGCGACGGTATTGCCTAGTCGGTTGCTAGTGGTGTCGAAGTCAGCGAACAGGCCTTTGATGTCCTGCTCGGAGGCGTAACCACTGGCGGAACTCTCGATAGCGGCAAAGATGCGTGCCAAATCAGTGTTCAGACTATCGTTGGCGTTAGCCTTGGCGGCGACGTTACTAAACAACTGGCTGGGCGCGATGAAATAGCCCTTGGTCTTTATTGCGTCGTCCTTGGCGGCGGTAATCAGCGGATTGTCATCTTCCATGGCAGCATAATCGACCGAGCTATCACCACCGCTGATGTAGTCAACGAAGTTCTCGCTGATGAAGCGATAGAACAAGGTGCCGAGCACGTATTGCTTGAAATCCCAGCCGTCGACTGCGCCACGCACGTCATTGGCGATGGCCCAGATTTGACGTTGTAGGGCGTTACGTTGTTGGGCACTGGTCATACGGTTTTCCTAGTTCAAAGGACCTGGCTCAAATAGGAGTACGCGCCAGAAGAAATTATGTGTATAGGGTCAAGCGGGCCAATACAGCCGCCTCAACGGAACGACTCGTTTGGTCTCGGCGTCGGTGGCGTCGTAGTGTTCGATCAGTGCGCGGACCACATGGTCCAGCGTCCACATCGCCACCGGTATGGAGGCGCGGTCGGCTTCGTATTGAGCGTCCTTGGTGAAACCGCCAGTACTGACGTACAGCCCGCGATCATCCTTGTGGCGGCCACCAAGAAAGCTGCGTACTTCTTGGCTGCCCATCTGCCCCTTTCGGTGCTTGACCTCCACCACGATCCGCGGATGCTCGAAACCAAAACCGTCGGGCGAGGCTACGATGTCTTTGCCACGGTCTGAGCCAGGTGGAGAGACTTGGGTCTTGTAGCCCATGGCGCGCAGGATGCCAGCGACCAGTTGCTGCATGTCGTCCCAGTCCAGTTCATTGACCCGATCCTTGATACGCTCCAGTGCCTGCGATCCAATATCGGCGAGTGGATCGGCGATGACTTCTTCGGTTTCATCTTCCACTGCTGGCGCCGGTTTACCCTTCAGCGCGGCCAGCACTTCCGCTGCAGCGTTGGACGGCACCTCGAACAGGGTCAGGGTCGAACCCAGGCTGTTTTTGGTGCTGGTGCCCAAATTGTCGCGCGGCAGGTCCTGCTCTTGCCATTGCACCTTGCGCACCAGCGGCATGCCTTGCTCGCCCCACTCGGGATGGTGCTCGGCCGGGCCGGTGACCTTGCCGATTGAATACAGTCGATTAGCGGGCGAATAGGTTAAGACCCAATCGCCATCCTGTATGTCATTGACGAACCGCCAGACTTGAGATGCGCCCGAGATAACCGTCCCTTGTTTTGCCTGGGGTTCGATGGACTGGTACAGAGCGATCAACTGTTTACGTCCGACTCCAGGCTTGGCATGTGCCGCCAGTTGATTCCAGCCCACGGCTGCAACGCCGCGCTCCCGAAAAGCATCGTACAGGCTGCCACCTTCGCCGCGTACCATCCACATCCTGGCCATCGTGTTCCCTCTCATGTTCATGCCCATCAATCCAATACGACCAAGAACTCGATAGCCAGTACGGTCGGTTGGACGTCCCGGACATTGCGCTGCAACGAGACCAGACCGTAATCCGCCATTAGACGCAAGGTGCGTGACAGATTCGGGACCTTGCGGCCGCTGAGTTCAGCCAGCTCTGTTAGTGACTTCGGATTCTTCTCATGGATTAAGCGCAGCAAACGACGGTTATCGTCTGAAAGCACAGCAGCAAGCGACGCCAACGAACTGAACCAAATCTGCGGCATCTCGCTCCCCGGTCGATGATGGTCTGCGCCATCTGGTCGATGAATACCAACGATGCACCGCTTCATGTTCAGTCCCGAGATGTAATTCCGGTCGAGCATATCAGTATCTGATAATCATCGTCGATTTCAGGTATCACACCTGTCCTTGCTACTGCATTACAGTGACGACCTTCAAATGCCACAAATTTGCCACACTCGCCCCGCTAACCGGGGCGAAAACCCGCTAACCTCAGCTAACACAACTCGTTGATTTTCTAGCTAATCCCCGCTAACGTATTGATTCTAAACGTCGACTTTTAGGACTCCGAAGGCAGGGGTCATGGGTTCGAATCCCGTCTGGTGCACCATATTTTGAGTTCAGGTCGCCCAGCGCGTTCTGAGTGAACCTGATTCAAGAGAAGCCCGCTGATGTGCGGGCTTTTTTGTGAGCGCTTGCTTTGTACACGGTGCTCACCGTTGGCGGACTGAGCAGCTCGGAGGGAAATCTCAATACAACAACTTGCGCGAGACATAGCCGGTTTCAAAGAACTCTTTGAACATCATCACAACCAGATCGAAGTCGTCGGTGAGTTGGCGAGCACTCCAGTTGTCACCCAAGATATCCACCGTATCGGCGGCAGCAGTGACGTTCTCGTATGACCTGACATCAGTACCGTCCTCAGTGGCTTCAAGGAGGGTTAGCAGATACTTTCCGCGTTCAGCTTGCACACTGACTTGCATTGGGCCTGGATCAGGGCCATCCATGATATGAAGACTCAGCGCTCCGGCACGATCGTGAAGCATGACCAAGTGCTGCATTACGTCATCCCAACCTTGAACACGCTGAGTACCGCCGCTCCAAACTTCATCGCGCAGAATAGACCAAGATAATTCCATCTTCACTTGCTCACCGTTACGAGCTTCGGCATTCCTTTATCCCAGTAGAGTGTGCTGTCCAAAGCTCTTTGATAAATAGTTATTGATTCCAGCCCTGCAGCCTTCGCCATTGAGCGCACATTGGAAAGGCAGTAATCACAGACTTTCCGCCCCTCCACAGTCATCGTCATATGCTTCCCTTGTGTCATTCCGACTTCATAAGCCTGCTGGATAACGCCAATCTCAGCATGTGCCTGGGCCATGTTCCAGTTCGGGTATCTCTTTCGGCGCTGCGCAGCTGTGCGGCGACGTAATCGATGAACGTCGCGTCGCCCTGACTCGGGTCGCGACTGATGATCAAACTGGCTTCCTTCGCGCCAGCGGCCGCTGGTAGTTTGAAAATATTGAGGGTTTGGTTTTGCCAGGAATCTGGAACTTCCAGATCTGCTTCATGAAGGCGATAGTGATTCATCCTGCCGAGCTCTTCTGTCAATACAGCCTGAATAGCGGAACATCACGAATGAAACCAATTCATCGCGATAACAGTTAGTGACAACCTTTAAGTTTTTAAATTGTTAATCGAATACTCTCAGCGTTCAATCGCTGACGAGCAAATAGTTATATTTACAACAATACTTTTAATCGCTCACACCCCGACAGTCGCAGACCGACATCGTTTAGAAATTCATCTAAAAGAGTCGAAACGCTTCACATGGCACCTAAATCACACGGAGCTGCTAGATATAAAAATGCATAAATCTAAACCTCAGCCTTTAACCAGATCTAACTTCCACTATTAATATCGGATTATTCCTACAGCGATGCGCTTATATACCTACACACCCAACCCACAAAACTTCACCCACCCCGATTAAACCGTACTTCCCTCTGCCCCATCCCACCGCTAAAGCCCACCCAATCCCCGCCGATAACCTCTCTTTCGGACATACGTCCTATAAACACAGCAGCACAGCGACCTCGCAAGGAGCATGTCTCGCATGATCGTCGGTATAGATCTGGGTACTACCAACAGTCTCGTTGCCGTATGGCGCGAAGGCGCTACGCATCTGGTCAGCAACGCGTTGGGGGAGACGCTGACCCCCAGCGTTGTCGGTATCGATGACCAAGGGCAGGTGTTGGTGGGCAAGGCGGCTCGCGAGCGTTTGCAGACGCATCCCGGCACCACGACGGCGTTGTTCAAACGCTACATGGGCAGCGCGCAGGAAGTGCGGCTTGGCTCGCGGACTTATCGCCCTGAAGAGCTTTCTGCGTTGGTGCTCAAGAGCCTGAAAGCGGATGTCGAGCGGGCGTATGGCGAACCGGTGACCGAAGCGGTGATCAGTGTGCCGGCGTACTTCAGCGATGCGCAGCGCAAGGCCACGCGTATTGCGGGGGAGCTGGCCGGGCTCAAAGTCGAGAAGCTGATCAACGAACCCACCGCCGCCGCCCTTGCCTACGGCTTGCATCAGAAGGAAGGCGAAACGTCGTTTCTGGTGTTTGACCTGGGCGGCGGCACGTTCGATGTGTCGATTCTCGAACTGTTCGACGGTGTGATGGAAGTACGCGCCAGCGCCGGGGATAACTTCCTTGGCGGCGAGGACTTCGACCAGATGCTGCTCGACCATTTCGTGGCGCTGCACAAAGGTGTTGCGGGCTTTCCCTCGGTGTCGAGCGTCAAACAGGCGCTGAGGCGTGAGGCCGAGCGCGTGCGCAAGGCGCTGGGACAGGATCCGACTGCCGAGTTCGTCTTGCGCAACGCCGACGGAGAATGGCGCAAGACCATCACGCAGGACCAGTTGATCGATCTGTACGCGCCGCTGCTGGACCGTCTGCGCGGCCCGATTGAGCGGGCGCTGCGTGATGCGCGCATCCGCGTTGCCGACCTCGACGAAATTCTGCTGGTGGGCGGCACCACGCGCATGCCGCTGATTCGCAAACTCGCGGCGAGCCTGTTCGGGCGCTTCCCGTCTATCAGCCTCAACCCCGATGAAGTGGTCGCTCAGGGCGCCGCGATTCAGGCCGCACTCAAGGCCCGCGATGCGGCGCTGGACGAGGTGGTGCTGACCGACGTTTGCCCTTACACGCTAGGCATCGAAACCTCGAAGCGCGTCGGCAACGGTTTCGAGCACGGGCACTATTTGCCGATCATCGAGCGCAACAGCGTGGTGCCCGTGAGCCGGGTCAAGACCGTTTACACGTTGCAGGACGGCCAGCGCGTTGTGCAGCTGAAAATTTTTCAGGGAGAGAGTCGCATGGTGCGCGACAACATCGCACTGGGCGAACTGGAGATTGCGGTGCCAGCGCGCAGTGCTGGCGAGGTCGAGCTGGATGTGCGTTTCACCTACGACAACAACGGCATTCTTGAAACCGATGTGCGCATCCCGCTCACCGGAGAAGCGCACACGCTGGTGATTGAAAACAATCCTGGCGTGCTCAGCCCTGAAGAAATCCAGGAGCGTTTGAAAGCGCTGGAATCGCTGAAAATCCATCCCCGCGAGCAGCAAGTGAATACTCACCTGACTGCGAGACTGGAGCGTCTTTATCAGGAGTATCTGGGCGAGGCGCGAGAATTGGTCGGGGCGTGGGCCAGCCAGTTCCAGCGGGTGCTGGAGACACAGGATGACCGGCAGATCAGCGAGGTGCGCAAGCAGTTGACGGAGCAAGTGGACCGCTTCGAACGCGGGCAGTGGTGAGCAGCATGAGCCCTTGGACACTGCTTGAACTCGACGAAGACGCTGACGAGCGCAGCATCAAGCGCCAGTACGCGAAACGGTTGAAAGTGACGCGCCCGGATGATGATCCCGGAGCGTTTCAGGCCTTGCGTGAAGCCTATGAACAGGCGCTGCGCTGCGCGCGCATGCGGGCTGATGAGCAGGAATACGAACGTGCCGATGAGAGCGAGTCCGGCGAATCGGAGGCATTCAAACCTGCGCCCGAAGCGTTGGCTGATTTCGTCGTCAAACCAGCACCCGATGCAGAGGGTCTGGCGCGCGAGGCAGGCAATGAACTCGCCAGACTCACTGACACCCACAACCTGCAAACCCAGCACGAACTGGCGATGGCGCAGGGATGTGATCCTCAGTTTCAACAGCGTCTGCTGGAGCGCTGCCTTCGCGACGACAGCAGTAACGCAAGCCTGCTGAACGCCGCGATCGCGCACCTGCGCTGGCTGACGCCTTGGCAAACCCTGCGCATGAGCGCCGAACATGAACACACCCTGACCCATCGTTTGCTGGAGTTAGAGCGGACACAACTGGAGTGGGATCTGGCAAATGGTGAAGAACGCCATTTCCTCAGTGATCTGCAAGCGCTCAGCCGCCAACCCTGGCTGGCCTCACTGGAGCGCCGTCAACAGTTGCAGAGTTGGCTGGTGGTGGTGCTGCACAACAACCCTGACTGGACCGCAGCGCTGTTTGACCGGATCTGCACGTTGTTCAGCTGGGATGACCGCAAAGGTATCTATCCCGAGCCGGAATTCATCTGGCGCGGGCTGATTGCACGCTGCGAGGAAAATGCCTACGCAGAGCATCTGCAACGGTTGGTCGACGGGAACGCCGACACCGTTGAAGCAAAAGCCGCCGTGCTGGTGCTCGCCCCCCCGAGCAAAGTGAAGCGTCTGCGCCTGGCGCGCTCGTGCGGCAACGATGTATGGATCGGCTGCGAAACCCTGTGCAATCAGCTCAAACATCGTCATCCGGACATCCTCGAGAGCTTCCCTGAGGCGGACCTGGAAGGCTGGCGGTCGCTGCAGGTTCCGCCGTTCAATCCGGACAGGTGGATGTGGATCGGTTGGTGCCTGTTTACGGCGTTCTACGTACTCCCGTCTCAAGCGGCAGAAGGCAAGCTCGATGTGCTTGGTGCCGCCGTGCTGATGCTCATTTATCCACTGGTGATGGTGCTGGTGTGCAACCTGTTCATGAGAGCCTGGCGCCCAGTCTCTTTAGCCATTGAAAGGGCAGACGAATGGCTGAGCGATCTGATCCTGCCTGAGTGGATTCATTGGCCGGGGTCTCAAGCCTTGGCCATGCGCCACGGCGTGCCGTTGATACTGACCGGCTGGATCACGGCGCATGTCGGGCTGGGCGCTTTTGCGTGCTACTCGCTGTTGATGCTGGCCTGGATATTCTTGTCGCCGTATCGTCACCCGCAGGTTTACGCGCCGGCACGCCAGGCTATCAAGGCCTTCATCGAGCCTCGCAGGGGTCAGATATTCACAGGCTTTGTGGTGGTGTCGATCCTGGTGGTGCTGGGGTTCTTCATGCCCGCGCACACGCCCATACTGGCCTCTATCGTTCGTGAGTCGCCGACGTTGAGTGATGCCTTACCGGATAAATCGCCCGAGGCACCGTCTGAACAACACCCTGTTAAACAGCAATAGTATTAGTTGCCGCCCAGCTCAACTCAGCGCTGGACGGCTAACTATATTCAGGCGCACAAGTAACGTCTCAAAAAACTTACAATTAATACATTCAAACTAACAGCCAATCCCCAGCGTAAAGTATTTGCAAAGTTCCACCTGCCCCGTTATTACTCGCTGTAGCCTTGACACTGATCCGCACAACGCTACAGGCCCACGCCCATGAACCATTTACTGTGGAAGTTGTTTCCCAAGAATCACCGCGAGCTGTTATTGGAGCGGTTATCGGTTGTCGACCGCCAGGTGGTGAACAAGACGCTGTCGCGCAAGCCCAGGTTCCCCAAGGCCTTCGACCATTTTGAATGTATTTTCATACACGTATCCAAGTGCGCTGGCAGCAGTGTCGCCACGTCGATTTTCGGCGACTACCCGACCGGGCATCTTCCGTTGTACTGGTATGAAAAGCAGTTCAAAGAGCGATATGAAGAATATTTTAAATTTGCCTTTGTACGCGACCCGTTACACCGTGCATTGTCCGCTTATCACTACTTGCTGGAGAAGCCGCAGCCGCGTGACAGAGCGGCTTACGAGTTGGTCAGCCGTTATTCAAACTTCGATACGTTCATCGATGGCGGGTTGCACGCGGACAATATTTCCAGACAGATACATTTCGCGCCGCAACACCACTTTCTACAAAACTCCATGGGTCAGATTGCGGTTGATTTCATCGGCCGCCAGGAGCATCTGGAAGTCGACTTCAACGCACTGTGTGAAGTGCTGGAAGTAAACGTGCCGCTCAAGCACCTCAATCGCTCCTCTGCTGCATGTGCTGGGACAGCGTCTTCCTGCTCGACGGCGTCGCGCAAACGTATTCGTGAGGTCTACGCCTGTGACCATGAGTTGTTCGCGTATGACTGAGCGCAGCGTAGACACTCGCCCGTTGATCATCGCGCCGGCGCTGAGCGTGGATCAGGCTCAGCGCCAGGCCATCAAGCAGCAGCGAGACTGCTATGCCGTTGACCAGATCGCTCAGCCGCTGATGCCCAAAGACGTCTACGCTGGGGTTTGCAGCGCGGCCGGGGAACGATTGCGCCGTTTGCAGGCTCACACCCTTGTCTTTAAACCGTCTTCCTCGCGAGCATCCCTTATGGAACATTTTATCCCGGACGCCTGGCTGGACGTTTTGCCTTTGCCCTGGCTTAACACGCTAGTCGCGGCCGCCATTGCAGTGTGTGTCTCGTTGCTGATTCGCTGGATTGCGCTGGCGCTGCTCAGGCGTGTCTCGACGTCATTCATCTTCGCTCAGCAGCTGATTCTTCGTGGCGAGTCGCCCACGCTTTGGTTGATCCCGTTATTGGCGCTGCAAACCGTGTGGACCTCAGCGCCCGACGATTTAATGATGATCAACACCGTCCGCCATCTGAACGGCATGCTGGTCGTGGGTTGCTTTACCTGGCTGGCGTTGCGTTGCGTCAAGGCCGTTGGCGAGGCCGTAGCGATCCGCAACCCGCTGGACATCGAAGACAACCTGCAAGCGCGGCGCATCCAGACCCAGGTCCGGGTGCTGGTGCGCTGCCTGAATGTGCTGGTGATTCTGTTTGGCACCGGTCTGATCCTGATGAGTTTTCCGCCGGTCCGGCAGATTGGCACCAGCTTGCTGGCCTCGGCGGGGCTTGCGGGACTGGCAGCAGGTTTCGCGGCAAAGCCGGTACTGGGCAACCTGATCGCAGGCTTGCAGATCGCGATTTCACAACCGATCCGGCTGGACGATGTGGTGATCGTCGAGGGCGAGTGGGGCCGTATCGAGGAGATCAGCGGGACGTACGTGGTCGTGAAGATCTGGGACGAGCGGCGGATGGTGATACCGCTGCAATACTTCATCGAGAAGCCATTCCAGAACTGGACCCGCAGCACGTCCAGCCTGATTGGCTCGGTGTTTTTGTGGGTAGATTACGCGTTGCCGCTCGAGGAGCTGCGCGAAGAAACCGAGCGAATCTGCAAAGAGATCCCGCACCTGTGGGACGGCCGCGTGTGCGTGCTGCAGGTGACCGACACCACCGACAAGGCGATGCAGTTGCGTGTGCTGTTGAGCTCGGCGGACTCCTCGCGCAGTTGGGACGCTCGCTGCCACATGCGCGAGCGGCTGATCAGCTACATCGCCAAGCAGTACCCGCAATGCCTGCCGATACTGCGTGCCGAAATGTCTTCACGAACGGTTCAGCCTGAACGTGACGGCAATGAACCTCCGACAGAGATTCCCCGTCAACCCCCTGTCTGAAAGCAGGCGGCGAACAAAGTCGCCGCCTCGCCCCTACAGACGCATCAGGCACCATCGCGCGGCTTAGGAACTGCCGCCCAGCGGGTATTCGATGGCGAGGCGCAGCTGATCGGCATCCAGCTCGGCCTGCGCCTTGTTACCCCGATGCACCGCATGGCGAAGGGTGAACGCGAGCTTTTTGGCAGGCCCCGACTGCACGATGTATTTGGCCTGCACATTACGCTCCCAGTGCTTGCCGTCCTTGCCATAACCCAACCAGCTGTAACCGCCGCGCGGATCCATGTGCGTGCCGTCAATCCCGCTGCCGCGCACGTACAAGGCGGAAAAGGTCAGCCCCGGTACGCCGTACGTGACCATGTTCAGGTCATAGCGCCCCATCCATGACGCCTCTTGCGGGCCATTGAAGTCCGACAGCGCAACGGCGTTGCTGAGGTAGATCGCGCTCCGGGTGACGTAGTCGTAGGGCGTGTCGCCATCGATCTTCTGATAACCGATGCCAACGCTGTGGGCGCTGTAACGGTAGGTCGACAGCAAACTCCAGCTGGTGTTGTCGATCTGGCCGGACAGCGCTTTGCCCGTGTCTTGGGTGCGATACAGATTGAGGTCGAAACTCAAATCCTGGGTATTGCTCAACACCTGGGTATATACCGCGCCAAGGTATTGCTGGCGCCAGGTGTTTTCGTACTCAGCACCAAACAGGCTGGCAGTCAGCCCTTTGAATGCTGTCGTGCGTACACCCACCAGATCAAAGCTGTCGCCTTGTTTGCCGTTGGAGTAATTGACCGCAAAGCCTCGGTCATGGCTGGTGGCGTTACGGTCGGTGCTCTCGTTGAAATGCCCGCCGTAGAAAGTCGTCGCCGGCAGTTCGCGGCTGCTCAGCAGCCATCCCGTCGCGGTCTCGGGCAGCAAACGGCTGTCAGAGGAGCCGAAGACAGGCGTTTTCACCCGTTGTTCGCCATAGCGCAGTTCCGTGGATGACACCCTCAGCTTCATTGCCGCGCCGCCACGGCTGAATTCATCCTTGGGATGGCCGTCGTTGTCGATGCCCAGCAATCGCGCTTTGCCGGCTCGACCACCACCGGTGTCCAGTTGCCGACCGATGTACGTATGAGCATCCAGACCAAAGCCGACCGTGCCTTGGGTGTAGCCGGAAGTGAAATCGCCCATCAGGCCGTAAGTCCATTCTTCGGCCAGATCACTGCGCTCGGCACGTGGCTTGTAGGCATTGCGTGCGCCGTTGCTCAGCGAACCATGCTCATAGTCGCGCCGGTCATACAGGCTGCGGTTGAGCAGGTTCCACTGGCTGTCTTCGATGAAGCCTTTTGCATTGTCCTGCTCTGACGCGTGGGCAAGCAGAGACTGCCCTCCCAACGCCAACAGGAAGGCGTGCATGGAAATGGTCTTCACGTAGTGCTCCTGAAAATGCTACGGCCAGCGTTGGCGGCGCACCCACATTCGGGGCGCCGCCAAGGGAGGTCATGGAGGAGAGATCAGAGGTATTTGAGCCAGGCGATGTCGCGACGACGCTGCTTGAGGTTGGCGTACCAACACGTCGGGAAAAACAGAATTACGCCCAGTAATACGCTCAACAGCCAGACGCCGGGCAGGCCATCGAAGCCGTAGTAAGCGCCCTGATTGGCGCCCCAGATCGCCAGCGCAATCAGGTACATCGCTTTGAGCACGTAGAGATGGAGCAAGTAGAAAAACATCGGCGCGCCGCCGTAGATCGCGAGGATGGCGATGGACCAGCGGTTTTGCATCTTCTCGAACAGCGCCAGCAACAGCAGGCCCAGACCAATGGTCGGCATGAGGAACATCAGTGACGGCGGATACTTTTTGGCGCTCATGAAGCTCATGAATGTGCGCAACGAATCGCCGGTCTGCACCCATGGTTTTTCGCCGTAGACGTTCAGATAGCGGATGAACACGAAGGCCACCAGCAGACCAAAACCGACCTTGAGCAAACGTGAGATGCGCACTGCAGGATCAACGTCCTTTCCAAACCAGGGACCGATGGCCCAGCCGAGCAGAATGACGCCTATCCACGGCAATACCGGGTAAGTCGTACGCGCCCGGGTGAAGTCGGTGATGTCGATGAATACGCGCTGATGCAGGATCGACCACGGGACGAAGAACGGCGACTCTGGCCCGACCACCACGCCATCGAGCAGGTTGTGCCCGGCGACGATGGCGACGCCGAGCACGATCAGCCAGCTGCGTTTGAAATGCAGCAAACCGGCCAGCACGATCATGCAGATACCGATGCACCAGATCACTTGCAGCCACAACGTCTTGGGCGGGAATTCTGCGCTCCAGGCAAAGCACACGAAGGTGATTTCCAGGAGCACGAGGAACACACCGCGCTTGAGCAGAAACACCGAGGTTTCCTTCAGCGTGTGTTTCTGGCTGTACAGATACGCCGACAACCCGGTGAGGAGGATGAACACCGGCGCGCAGATTTCGCTGAGCATGCGCGTGAAATACAGGTCAGGCGTGACGCTGAGCGCATCGATTGGGTCAGTCACCTGACGATGCAAAAGGAAGGTTTCACGCACATGGTCGATCAGCATTAACAGCATCACAAAGCCGCGCAGTGCGTCGATGGCCAGCATGCGCGTGTTGGCGATCACGGACGCAGCGGCTCGCGCAGGGGGAATAGCTCCCGCCTGCCCCGTCATTTCAGAAATAAGGGCCATTTCGGTTACTCATGTTATTGATCATTGATCAGAGGCTGAGCCAGCGCAGGAAAGCGTGGGTCAAACCTGTCGCAGTGCGGCAGAAAATGCTTTATCGGGAGACGCTTTAACCCGCCGTCTTCTTGAGCCGGGCCACTTCCGAGGCCGGGAGTTGCGAGGCTGGACGCGGCAGCGCCGCTTTACCCGCGCTCTGGGAGAACGACAGCGTTGAGCTGAAGCTCTTCACGTCATATTTTTCTACGTGCTGCTGGGTGTTGGTTCGTTCGCCCGGCGTGAAGTCGTTATGCTCGGCAGCCACCACATAGATGCCCTGCCACGGCAGATCGAACGTGACCTTGCCGTCCTGATCAGCGGTTTGGGTGAAGGCTTCGCCCGAGGCGGTTTCCAGCACTACTTTCTGCGCTGGCAGCGGCTTGCGCAGGTAGAACACCTGGAACGTTGCTTTGCCGTCTTTGGCATCCCCCGTCGGCACGATGTCCAGATCATGCTGCGGCTCGCGGGCACGCAGATCACCCACCCAGCGCGTTGCGGGAGTCCAGTAGACTTTGAGGGTTTTACCTTCGTCGTGGAGATCGAAAATCGGGTATTGCGCGTCTGCCGCAAGCAATGTGTCTTGGGGCGAAGGCTGATGCGCAACCGCAAAATAATCGCGCTTGAGCGTCAGGCTTAACGGTTGGGACGCTTGTCCCGACCAGCCTGCAAGCCCCTTGAACCGATCCAGCCCGCCCGGCGTCACTTCGAGCATGTTCTGGTCGTACTCGCCGTAATACAGCGCCAAAGGCTGCTGCGCCGTTTGCTCAAACCATATTTGATGCGCCTGCGCGGTACTGGCCAACAGCAGTGCGCCGTAACCCAAAAGCGCTGTCGTGGTGATCTTATTCATTCGCACTTACCCATGCCCATCGGTTGATCCTTGCTCTATTTCGTTACACTATAACATTCAGTAACGACCTAAAGCACCGCGTCTTCCAGATGAATTACAACCCACGACCAGATGAAATTTATTTCATATTCAAGACACGCAGGCAGAAAAACTGCCGTTTTGAAGGGGCAAACGGCGTTATATACGGCCTGCGCCAGGGTGGAGCGAGGGATCAACGGATAGAGGCAGGATGTGCGTTAGCGGTGCAGGGCGAGGAACCGCGTTCAAACGATCAATCAATCCCTGCGATGAATCAGGATTTGATACACGCGGCAGATCTGTAGGAGATTCGGCCAGAATCGAAAGCGGACCCGCTAACCTTGAACATCGAAGCAATGCAAAACCCTGTAGAAGCGAACTTGTTCGCGAGGCGATCTGGTTGGTGCACGAGGGCAACCGTCTCGCTAACCCGTTGGCTCCTAAAGAGGGGGAAACGCTGAATAATCAGTGGCGCAACAGCTTGCGCAGAGGCACGCCGTCTTTCATGACGGGGGACTTGATGACGATGTAGCTGAAGTACTTGGAAATGCCGATGTCCTTGTCGAGCAACTCCTCGACCACTTCCTGATAATGCTGAATGCTGCGCGTCATGAAGCGCACGAGGTAATCGTAGCCGCCGCTGATCAAGTGGCACTCCAGCACCTCGTCCACCAACCGGATGTTGGCTTCGAATTTGGCGAAGTCTTCACGCTTGTGGTCGCTGAGGGAAATTTCGGTGAAGACGGTCACCGAGTCGGTGATCTTCGCCAGATTGAGATGGGCTTTGTAGCTTGAAATGTAGCCGGCCGATTCAAGTCGTTTGACGCGTTGCAGACAAGGGCTCGCAGACAAACCTACAGCGTCTGCCAGGCTGACGTTGGTCATGCGCCCGTCTTTTTGCAGCTCAACCAAGATATTGATATCAATCCGGTCCAGTTTGACCAAACCTTCCATTACGCGCCTCTTGATTGCCGTTCGATATAAGTGTCCCTTCTAACAAAATCAGCGCCGCAAAGACAGCTGATGCTGTCGTACAAGATCGGCCATGCTGTTGATGCAAAAGTCGGCAGGGCACGGCTGACGATGCTCGGCGCGACCACGCCGAATCAGGCAAAGCCCGCCCGACGTCAACGCCTGCGCGGGGGGCCGCGAGAGCAGCAACGTATCGGCGGGGTCGATATCGAGCTCGCTCAGCCAGTCGGTGCGATCCATGCGGTTGCCCGCCAGCGATAAAAGATTTTCCGGCGCAAGACCAAGACGCTCGCACAATACGCCCCGGTCCTCGACATCACGGTCCACGTACACGAGCAAGTGGTAGAACTTGCGCAGGTAAAGCATCGCGCCGGGTGCGTCCTCGAACAACGTCCAGTTGGGCACAGAACGGGCAAAGCTCATGCCCTCCTCCCAACTGGCCTTGATGCCCAGGCGCTCGGCCATCTGACGATGGGCAAAACACAAAAGCCCGCTGAAACCCAGCTCATCGAAGCGTGGATACAGCGAGCGAATGACATCTTTGTATTCGGCCAGAATCTGGCTTCTGTCCGGCACGTTAGGGCGGTTTTCCAGCAATGGCTGCAACGCTGCCCAGACGCCCGAATCCCGATCAACCAGAACCTCATCGCAATCGATCAACAACGCGCGGTAATCAGTCAGCCCCATGACAGGCAAAGCCTCCATTGATGCAATTGGTCCAGTGCAGATGCCTGGTGCCGCGGGCAGTCGAAGCAGATGCAATCGACTGCCCGATTACGACGTTTATTTTGGGCCCAAGACCCGTGCCAGCGCCCCATCGAGAATGCTCAAGGCTTCATCGATCTGCGCTTCGGTCGTCACCAGCGGTGCCAGGAAGCGCATGACGTTGCGGTATACGCCGCACTTGATCACCAGCAAACCGCCAACGCGCGCTTGATCGATCAGCTGTTGCGTGAGCTCTGCGTCAGGGCTGCGCTCGGCGTCGTCTTTGATCAACTCGATCGCAACCATGAAACCGGTGGCCCGCACATCGCCGATACGTGAATGCCTGGCCTGAAGCTTGAGCAAACCCTCATGCAGGCGTTGACCGAGCACAACGCCGCGCTCCACCAGATTTTCTTCTACGTAGGTGTCGAGGACCGCCAACGCAGCCGCGCAAGCCAGTGCGTTGCCGCCATAGGTGCCGCCCAGTCCGCCAGGCAAAGGCGCGTCCATGATCTCGGCACGCCCGACAACGCCGGATAGCGGGAAGCCGCCAGCGAGGCTCTTGGCGACAGTGACGAGGTCCGGCTGAATGCCGGCATGCTGGAAGCCGAACATCTTGCCGGTGCGACCGAAACCGGTCTGGATTTCATCGAGGATCAGCACAATGCCGTGCTTCTCGGTCAGGGCACGCAGCGCCTTGAGGAACTCGACCGGCGCGGGCAGGAAACCGCCGTCGCCCTGAACCGGCTCAATGAGGATGGCCGCCACACGATCCGCCGCCACCTGTGTCGCCAACAGCTCGTGGAGCGCGGCCAGCGCCATCTCGCCGGTAAAACCACGGTACTCGTTGGGGTACGGGGTATGAAATACGTCAGGCGCAAACGGCCCGAAGTTTTGCTTGTACGGCTGACTCATGCCGGTCAGCGTGGTGCCCAGCAAGGTACGGCCATGGAAGCCACCACGGAACGCGATGACCGCAGGACGGTTGGTGTGAGCCCGTGCGATCTTAATGGAGTTTTCCACCGCCTCAGCGCCCGAGGTGAACAACACCGCTTTGTGCGCGACGTCGCCTCCGATCAATTGGCTCAGGCGCTTCGCCAGCTCGACGTAGGGCTTGTATGCGGCCACCTGAAAACAGGCGTGGGTCACTTTGGTCAATTGAGTCTGCACGGCTTTGACCACGTTAGGGTGGTTGTGCCCGATGTTCAGCACGCCGATGCCGCCCACGAAATCCAGGTAGCGCTTGCCGTCTACGTCCCACAGTTCAGAGCCTTGGGCGCGGTCGATTACCAGTGGATGCGCCGTCACGATGCCGCGCGGTACAAACTGGTCACGCTGACGCAGTAAATGAGGTGCTTCGTCGACTTTGCTGTTCATGGCATTTCCCGATAATGAGCCCGGCAACCGGCAGGTGGCTGCGATGGTGTTCAGGTTAATCGTTCAGCGAAATCATCTACGCCGAACTTGCCCTTTCAGAAGTCCAGATCCACTGTTTTACCCCTCGCAAACGGCAGATTCCTTCAGCGTCTTTCGAGGCCAATGAATCTGCTGGCCCAAGGGCTATTCCCAGCGCTGCGGAGCGCTTGAATCAGCGCTTTCGACAGATCCTGCTCCAGCGCTCCGGCATGATGGACGCTACCTTTTTCAATTCAGGAATTGCTCATGGCGCTGCTCTATAAGGCTGACCCGGTGCGTGGCGAACAGTGGAAAGCGCTGTTTGCCGAGCACGCCCCCGATATCGAATGGCGCGCCTGGCCGGACATCGGCGATCCGGCGGACATCGCGTACCTCGCCGCCTGGTTGGCACCCGATGATCTAGAGCAGACGCTGCCGAATCTGAAGGTGCTGTTTGCACTGTCCGCAGGCGTCGATCAACTTGATTTGAGCCGGTTGCCCACCACGCTGCCAGTGGTCCGGTTGCTGGACCCGGGCATCAGCCGGGGTATGTGCGAATACGCGTGCTTTTCGGTGCTGAGCCTGCACCGGGACATGTTGCGCTATCGTCAGCAGCAGTCCATCGGGCAGTGGCAAGCTCGCCAGCTGGTGCCCGCGACCAAGCGGCGCGTCGGTGTCATGGGGCTGGGATTGCAGGCGCAGCATATTCTGTCGAGCCTGGCGCCCTTTGGCTTCACGCTGTCGGGATGGGCGCGCAGCCAGCACCAGATCGAAGGCGTCGAATGCCATGCCGGCATGGATCAGTTGCCAGCGTTTCTGGCCCGGTGCGACATTCTGCTGTGCGTGCTGCCGTTGACCGAACACACCGAGGGCATCCTTAATCGTGAGCTGTTCGAGCAACTGCCAGCAGGTGCGGCTTTGATCAACATGGGACGCGGGGGGCACCTGGTCGAAAAAGACCTGCTTGATGCGCTGGACAGCGGCCAGATCAGCGCCGCCGTGCTGGATGTCTTGCAGCAAGAACCCGCGGCGCCGGACCATCCGTTCTGGAAGCACCCGAACATTCTGCTGACCCCGCACATTGCGGCCATGACCCAGCCAGAAAGCGCGATGGCAGGGCTGCTGGACAATATCCGCCGTTTCGAGCGCGGCGAAAAAATGCTCGGGCAAGTGGATCGCGGCCAAGGGTATTGATAGAGCGCGAAGCTTGGTTTCGAACGAATTTCCGTTGGTGGACAGGCCTAACGCGAATAAATTCGCGCCTACAGACTCAAGCACCGCGCAGCATCTGCAGGAGCCCAACTTGTTGGCGAGACGATGTCACGGGTGAAACCAATCCCGCCGCCACGCGAATGAATTCGCGCCTACAGACTCAAGCACCGCGCAGCACCTGTAGGAGCCCAACTTGTTGGCGAGACGATGTCACGGGTTAAACCAGGCCCGCCGCAACGCGAATCCATTCGCGCCTACAGATCGCAGGCCTCACAACGCCGCCGTAATCACCTCACCCACTGACTGAGTGGAACCGGTGCCGCCCAGGTCCGGGGTGATGGGCCCGTTGGCGATGACCCGCTCGATGGCAGCGAGAATCCCGTCGTGTGCTGCGCGGTAACGCTCGTCGCCGTTGCCCAGGAATTCCAGCATCAACGCGGCCGACCAGATCATCGCAACCGGATTGGCGATGTTGCGTCCGTAGATATCCGGCGCGGAGCCGTGCACCGGCTCGAACAGCGACGGGAAGCGGCGCTCGGGATCAAGGTTGGCCGAAGGCGCGATGCCGATGGTCCCCGCGCACGCAGGGCCCAGGTCCGACAGAATGTCGCCGAACAGATTCGACGCCACCACCACATCAAATCGATCCGGCTGCAGCACGAAACGCGCGCAGAGGATATCGATGTGCTGTTTATCCCATTTGATCTGCGGGTACTGCTCAGCCATCAGCGCGGTGCGCTCGTCCCAATACGGCATGCTGATGGAGATGCCATTGGACTTGGTGGCCGCCGTCAGCAACTTGCGTGGACGGGTCTGCGCCAGCTCAAAAGCAAACTTCAGAATCCGGTCGACGCCGTGACGCGTAAACACCGACTCCTGCAAAACGAACTCACGGTCAGTGCCTTCAAACATCTTGCCGCCAACCGACGAATACTCGCCCTCGGTGTTTTCGCGCACCACGACAAAGTCGATATCACCCGGCTTGCGCCCCGCCAATGGGCACGGCACACCTGGAAACAGCCGCACCGGACGGATATTCACATACTGATCGAAGTCACGCCGAAACTTCAGCAACGACCCCCACAGGGAAATGTGATCCGGCACTTTGTCAGGCCAGCCCACAGCGCCGAAGAAGATCGCGTCAAAACCCTTGAGCTGATCGAACCAGTCGTCCGGCATCATCTGGCCGTGCGCCAGGTAGTAGTCGCAACTCGCCCACTCGAACACCTCGATATCGAGGTTCAGGCCCCATTTCTGCGCAGCTCTTTCCAGCACGCGCAGCCCTTCGGGCATCACTTCCTTGCCGATACCGTCGCCTGCAATCGCGGCGATCCTGAATGCATTGCTCATGAACCTGTGTCCTCTGAAAATCCGCAATCAACCCAACATGACCCGCCGCCCTACAGCCCGCCGACGTGAAACGCCTTGACCTCAAGGTACTCGTCCAGGCCGTAGCTCGACCCTTCGCGGCCAAGACCGGACTGCTTGATCCCTCCAAACGGCGCGACTTCCATGGAGATGATCCCGGTGTTAAGCCCGACCATGCCGAACTCCAGCGCCTCACCGAAACGCCACGAGCGACGCAGGTCTTGCGTGAAGTAATAAGCGCCCAGCCCGAAAGGCGTAGCGTTGGCCAGCGCCAGTGCCTGGGCTTCATCAGTAAAGCGCATCAACGGCGCAACGGGGCCAAAGGTTTCTTCATTCGCCAGCAACATGCCCGCGTGGGTATCACCCAATACGGTGGGCTGGACAAACTGGCTGTCGCCATCAGGGATTGCACCGCATAACAGCTTCGCGCCCTGGCTCAGGGCATCATCAATGTGCCGGGCGACCTTGCTGACGGCGGCTGGATTGATCAGCGGGCCAATGGTCACGCCGTCTTCCAGACCGTTGCCGACCTTGAGCTTGCCGACCTCCTCCACCAGACGCTGGGCGAAACGCTCGTAAATGCCGTCCTGCACCAGAATGCGGTTGGCACACACGCAGGTCTGCCCGGCATTGCGGAATTTGCTGAGCATAATCCCGGCGATGGCCTGCTCCAGGTCCGCATCATCGAACACGATAAACGGCGCGTTGCCACCCAGCTCCAGGCTCAGACGCTTGATGTGCTCGGCGCTCTGACGCATCAGCAGACGGCCGACAGCGGTCGAGCCCGTAAAGGAAATCTTGCGCACCACCGGGTTGCCCGTCAGCTCCTCGCCAATGCCGGTCGGCAGGCCGGTGATGACGTTGAACACGCCAGCGGGGATGCCGACACGCTCTGCCAACACGGCCAGCGCCAGTGCGGAAAGCGGGGTCAGGTCGGACGGTTTGACGATGATCGGGCAACCCGCAGCCAGCGCCGGGGCGCATTTGCGGGTGATCATCGCGTTGGGGAAATTCCACGGTGTGATAGCCGCACAGACGCCAACCGGCTGCTTGATGGTCATCAGGCGACGATCAGCGCTCGGCGCTGGAATGGTTTCGCCGTACGAACGGCGCGCCTCTTCGGCGAACCATTTGACGAAGCTGGCGCCGTAACGAATCTCGCCTTTGGCCTCGTTCAGCGGCTTGCCCTGCTCCAGGGTCATGATCAGCGCGAGGTCATCGACATTGGCGAGCATCGCCTGATACCAGCTTTCCAGCAGCGCAGCCCGTTCGGCAGCCGGTCGTGCGCGCCATGCAGGCCAGGCCCGATCGGCGGCTTCAATGGCGCGACGGGTTTCAGCACCGCCCAGCGCCGGGACGCGGGCCAGGCATTCGCCGGTGGCCGGGTCGTTGATGTTCAGCGTCGCGCCGTCGTCGGCACTGATCCACTGCCCATCAACGTAGGCGCGTTCTACCAAAAGGCTGGGGTCTTTCAATTGAGGCTTGAGCATGGTCGAGTCCTGATCCGAGACAACTGCCAGTCTAAGCAGGCGTCTCAGTCCAGGATGCTGAAAGCATGAGAGCAGCAGCGTCGGATGCTGAAAATCGCACCCGGACGGCAGGCTCTACTGCTTCAGAGATCCGAGCAGCGTCTGGAGAAAACGCTCGCCTGCAACCATCTGGGTTTCATCGATGAACTCGTCCGGCTTATGCGCCTGCTCGATGGATCCCGGGCCGCACACCACCACTGGCACGTTCAGCCGATTGGCGAACAAACCGCCCTCGGTACCGAACGAGACCTTGATGTGCTGCGTGTCGGGCGCCGCAAAGCTGTGCAACAAACGCACGGCTTCAACGCTTGGGTGCGTGTCGAGGCCTGGGTATTCATTCATCACTTCGATGTCGATGGCCGCCACGCTGGACACCTGTTTGGCCTCGCGCACCAACGCTTCGGCGCGCTCACGCAATTCGCTCAGCAACTGATCGGGATTGTCGGCGGGCAGATTGCGGAACTCGAACTCCAGCGTGCACAGGTTTGGCACGATATTCAGCGCCTTGCCGCCATCAATACGGCCGATGTGCACAGTGCTGTAGGGGATGTCATAACCCTCGTCACGCATGCCCTGTTGTTCGATGCGTTTCTGGCTTTCACGCAGCAAGGAGATGAAATCGCTGGCCAGGTGAATCGCGTTGACCGCACGCGGCGCCAGCGAGGAATGCGCTTCCTGCCCCCGGCAATAAGTGCGGTACGAACTCTTGCCCTTGTGCCCGACCGCGAACTGCATCTGCGTGGGCTCGCCGATCACGCACAAGAATGGCCGCAGGGGCGCAAGATCCAGCACATCCAGCAACCGACGCACGCCCACACAGCCGATTTCCTCGTCGTGGGACAGCGCCAATTGCAAGGGACGTGTGAGCGGCACGTCGGCGGCATCGAGCATGGCGTCGATGGCCAGCGCGATGAAGCCCTTCATGTCACAGGTGCCACGGCCGTAAATCCGGCCATCCTTGAGCGTCGCCTCGAACGGCGGCAGCGTCCAGGCCTGCCCCGCCACGGGCACCACGTCGGTGTGCCCGGACAGCAAAATACCGGGTTGTTCCTTGGGGCCGGTACTGGCAAACAGGTTGGCTTTGCGACCGCTTTCGTCTTTGACGATCAGCGACTCGATGCCTTTGGTCGCCAGCAGATCGCGCACGTATTCGATGAGCGCCATGTTTGATTCCGACGACACGGTGTCGAAGGCGATGAGGCGCTTGAGGATATCCAGTACACGCGGTTTCATAAGACTTTGCTCGTGATTTGCAGGCTCGTCAGATCCGTCATGGACAGCGCCGACGGCTCGGAAAAACGCCGGATGTCGAAGGGCGCAATATGGGTTCGGGTCTGGCCGGTGCTGATCAGCTCGGCCATCACGTCGCCCACGCCAGGGCCCAGCTGGAAACCGTGGCCGCAGAAGCCGAACGCGTAGAACAGCCCGTCAACCTTGCCGCTGGTGCTGATGACCGGCAGCGAATCCGGCGTGTAGCTTTCGATGCCGCTCCACACCCTGATGATGTTCAGATTGACTGCGGCGGGCAGCAGTCGGCGCATCTGTTCGATCTGATTGGTGATGCTGCGGGGTTCCACATAAGCGCGCCGATTGACCATGTCTGGACGGCTGCGATAGCCGCCACCGATGACGATATTGCCGCGCTGGATCTGCCGGAAATAAATCACTTCTTCCGGGATCTTGGTGTAAACACCGATCACGGTTGGCAGGGAATAAGGGATCGGCTCGGTGACCGCCATTTGCGGTCCGTGGGTTTCCAATGGCACGGGCTCACCGAACTGCTCGGAGAGCTTCGAACCCCAGGCACCGGCGGTGATCAGCAGATTGTCTGCCGTAAACAGACGGCCATCGATGGTGGTGACGTGAAATTCGCCACCGACCTTTTGCACGTCCGCCACTTCAGTGCGCTCCTCGACCCGCGCTCCTGCGCGAACCGCTGCACGGGCAAAAGCGGGTGCTGCCAGACGCGGGTTGGCGTGCCCGTCGTGCGGTGCGTAGGAGCCGGCTTTGACTTCCGGTCCGAGAAAGGGAAAACGCTCATGCAGCGCTTTACCGGTGATCACTTCGAGGTCCAGCTCGCTGGCTTCGGGTGCGGCGGCGTACGCATGCAGATCAGCGATGTGCGCCTCGTCGTAGCACACGCGCATGTGCCCGCTGGGCAAGAATTCGAGGTCTTCGCCAATCAGCTCCGGCAAACGTTTCCACAGCGCCCATGATCGGTTCGACAGATCCAGCTGCCCGAGATGCCGCCCCTGACGCCGCACGTTGCCGAAGTTCACACCGCTGGCGTACTGGCCGACTTGATCGCGTTCGAGCAGCGTCACGGAATGCCCGCGCTGGCGCAGGAAAAACGCCGACGCCGTTCCCATGAAGCCGCCGCCGACGATCAGCACGTCGCTTTTTTGCGGGGTCATGAAATCACCTCTTCCATCTTCATCGACAGCGGTTTGACCGGTGCCTGTCCGCGCTGGCGACCGACCTCCTCAACCGGCACACCGGCTTCGGCGGCGATGACTTCAGCACCGCCTTGCGAGCAATACCGGCCCTGACAGCGGCCCATGCCCACACGGCTGAACGCCTTGGCACGGTTGACCTCGCAGGCGCCTTTTTCACGGACCACGCCGCGCAATTCACCGGCGGTAATCATCTCGCAGCGGCAGACAATCGCCTCGTCAGGCAGCGCCTTGGCTTGAGCGGCGGGCCACGGGAACGCTTCGCACAAACCCACGCGAAATGTATCCATGACCGCCAGCGACTGTTTTTGCGCCTGCTGCGCAGCGGCGTTCACGGGTAGCTTCAAGTCCTGCAGCAGCGCCATGGCCGCGACACGGCCAGCCTGCTCAGCGGCGTCGGCACCCCGAATCTTCGCGCCATCGCCGGCTGCGTAAACGCCGCTCACGGATGTGCGTCCATCCTCGTCAACGGCCAGTAGCCACTGACCGGAAACGTCATCGAAACGCAGGCGGCAACCGGCAAGATCTGCCAATTGGGTTTCTGGCCGCAGGTGATAACCCAGCGCCACGGCGTCGCATTCGATCTGCATCACGCGCCCCGAGCCGGTCTTGAAGCGCACGCCGCTGACGCCTGTTTTTTCATCGCCCAACACTTGCCCCGGCTGTACGCCCAAGTGCACAGCGACCTTGGCCAGATACAAACGCGCCAGCAGCTTCATGCCCTCGAACAGCACCGCCGGGCGTGCCAATAACTTGGGCAGCGCTGCAATACGCTTGCTGAAAGGTGAGGTGTCGAGCACTGCTGCCACGTTGGCGCCAGCCTTCACATACTGACTGGCAACCAGATACAACAGCGGGCCGCTGCCCATGAACACAACGCTGTGGCCGATGGACACCGATTGCGACTTGAGCGCGATCTGCGAGCCGCCCAGGCTGTAGGTCCCGGCCAGCTGCCAGCCGGTGATTGGCATCAGCCTGTCGGTGGCGCCGGTGCAGAGGATCAACGCGTCGTAATCGATCACCGAATGGCGGCCGTTGCTGACGCAATTCAGCTGCCCCGGCGTGAGGTTCCACACCAAGGTGTCCGGACGGTAATCGATCTGCGCGCGCAACCGGTCAAAGCTCTGGTGCAGCGCCTTGGCCTTGTGCGCTTCGGTGCCGTACAACGCGTTGTAATCGCGCTTGAAACCTTCTGGCTGACGACGATAGATCTGCCCGCCGTCGCGACGGTTTTCGTCGAGCAGAATCGGTTTGATGCCCGCCGCCAGCAACGTTTCGGCGCAGCGTGTGCCAGCAGGGCCTGCGCCGACGATAACTACCCGTGCAGTGGCCATTTCGCCTCCGGTTGTGTGGTGACGATGTCCAGTCCTTCACGTACCTCATTTGAACAGGCGCGCAAGCGTTCGCCGCTGCGGGTCCAGACCCAACAGTCCTGGCAGGCGCCCATCAGGCAAAACCCGGCGCGACGGCCTGAATCGAACTCCGAATCACGCAGCGAACCGCCCTGCGTCAACAGCGCCACCATCAGTGTGTCACCCTGCAGGGCCTGAACCGGTGCGCCGTCCACTACCAGACTCACGCTCGGCCGATCCCGTTCGCCCAGTCTTACGAAACGCCCCTTCATGCGTAGGCTCCCACGATCATGCTGTTGGAATTCTCTTGTGTGTTTTGCAGCGCTTCGCTGCTGAGGTGACAGAGGATTTCGCTGCCACCCTGAATGTCGTGGCGCCCCGGTGCGGTCTTGTTGCACAGGCCTTCGACGCGGACCGGGCAGCGGTTGAGAAAGGTGCACAGCTCCGGCACATTGGCCGGCGCGCTGATGGGCGCAAGCTTGCCGCACGTGGTGCCGCAGTTTTCCAGCCAGCCCTGACGCAGTTCAGGCACCGAATGCACCAGCAAATCGGTGTACGGGTGGAACGGCGCACGGCTGAACGCTTCACGCGTGCCCTCTTCGATTTTGTGCCCGCTGTACATCACCACGATGTCGTCGCACAGGGCGCGCACGGTAGAGATGTCGTGGCTGATGAACAGGTAGGAAACACCCAGTTCGCGGCGCAGGTCACCGAGCAGCTCGAGAATCGCCGCACCGACCACTGTATCCAGTGCGGAAGTGACTTCATCGCACAGAATCAGGTCGGGTTTGGCTGCCAGCGCACGCGCCAGGTTGATGCGTTGCTTCTGACCGCCTGACAGCTCGCTGGGACGCCGTTCGGCCATGGACCGAGGCATACGCACCAGATCGAGCAGCTCATCGACGCGCTGGCGCAATGCTGCGCCTTTGAGGCCGAAATACATTTTCAGCGGACGCGACAGAATGGCACTGACGCTGTGCATCGGGTTGAGCGCCGTGTCGGCGTTCTGAAAAACCATCTGGATGCGCCGGAACTGATCGTCGGTGCGGCCAGACAAGGTGCCGGACAACGGCGAACCGTCGAAAATCAGCTCACCACGCGCAGGATCAAGCAAACCTGCGACCACCCGGGCCAGTGTGGATTTGCCGGAACCGGATTCGCCGATCACGCCAATGGCCTGGCCGCGGCGCACGGTCAGGTCGATGTCTTCAAGCACGCGAATCATCGGCATGCCTTGCAGGCTTTTTTTGCCATACCCGGCTGTCATGCCTTTGATGGTCAGCAAGGGCACGTCCCTGGCGACTTCGCTGGCGGGAGTCAGTGTCTTATCGGGGCGTGCCGCTGCCAGCAGGCTGCGGGTGTATTCCTCCGACGGGCCCTTGAGCAATGCAGCAGTGCTGGTGTACTCGATGACTTTGCCGCCATTGAGCACCACGATCTGATCGGCCATCTGCGCCACGACTGCCAGGTCATGGGACACGTAAACCGCTGTGGCGCCACGCTCGCGGACCACACGTTTGAACGCGCGCAACACGTCTATCTGGGTCGTTACATCCAACGCTGTGGTCGGTTCATCGAGCACCACCAGCAACGGATCGCTGATCAGCGCCATGGCCGCCATCACACGTTGCAACTGGCCGCCGGACACCTGGTGCGGATAACGCTCGCCGATTTTTTCCGGGTTTGGCAGTGACAGGTCGCGAAACAGGCCAATGGCTTTGGCCGTAAGGTCGGCGCGGGTGCCCAGGCCGTGAATCAACGCGCCCTCGATCACTTGATCAATCAGCTTTTTGGCCGGGTTGAACGCTGCCGCTGCGCTCTGCGCAATGTACGACACGCGATTGCCGCGCAGGCTTTGCAGTTTGCTTTCTGCAAGGCCAAGCATGTTGTGCTCGCCGACCTGAATTACGCCGCTGGCCAGACGACAGCCGCGCCGGGCATAGCCCAACAGCGCCAGCGCGATGGTGGTCTTGCCAGAGCCTGACTCGCCGATCAGCGCCAGCACTTCACCCTTCTCCAGAGAGAAACTCACGCCCTTGACGATCTCGACCTCGCCACGCTCGCCAGAAGCGACGACGCGCAAGTCCTCGACTCGAATCAATTCACTCATTTCAATGACCTCCTGAGCGTCGGCTGCGTCGGGATGAAATCCGGTCGATGAACAGGTTCACGCCAATGGTCAGCGTGCCAATGGCCAACGCCGGAATCACCAGCGCAGGCGCGCCTTGGTTGAGCCCGCCAATGTTCTCGCGCACCAGAGAGCCCAGGTCCGCATCCGGCGGCTGCACGCCAAGCCCCAGAAAGCTCATGCCACTGAGCAGAAGCACGATGAAACCGAAACGCAGGCCCAGGTCGGTGAGCACCGGATTGAGCATGTTCGGCAGAATTTCGACGCACGCGATATACAACCGGCGCTCGCCGCGGGTACGTGCCACTTGCACGTACTCAAGCGCTTCGATATTGACCGCCAGACTGCGGGCAATCCGAAACGCGCCCGGTGAAAAACTCAGCACCGCAGTGCAGATCAACAGCAGGACAGATGAGCCGAAGGCCGAGACCATGATCAGCGCCAGCATCTTGCTGGGGATGGAAATGAAAGCGTCCATCAAACGGCTGATCACCTCGTCCAGCCACTTGGGCGCCACCACCGACAGCAAGGCGCACGTTGTACCCAGCCCGCTGGCGAGCACCGCTGAAATGAGCGCGAGGCCAACCGTGAAACGTGCGCCCACCAGCACGCGGCTGAGCATGTCGCGGCCCAGATAATCGGTGCCGAACAGGTGCGTCTTGCTGATCACATCGAACACGTTGTCAGAGACCACCTCGCCCACCGGATGAGGCGCAAGCCAGGTACCGAAAATCGCCACCAGAAGCCAGAACACACATACGGTCCCTCCCAGCAGACCCAGCCAGGAGGTGCCGTGAGAAAGCTTTCCGGGTTTGAGGTCAGTGGGCGTTGGCGTCGATTTCACAATGAGATTGTTCATTGGGTTCTCAGCCTCGGGTTGGAAAGAATTGCGCACAGGTCAGCCATCAGCACCAGACCCAGATACGCCGTGCAAAACAGCATGGTGCATGCCTGCACCAACGCCATGTCGCGGTTGGTCACGGCATCGACCATCAAACTGGCGATGCCGGGATAATTGAAAATGGTTTCGACAATGACCACGCCGCCCAACAGGTACGACAGGCTTAGCGCCACTGCATTGGCGATGGGACCTATGGCATTGGGCAACGCGTGACGCAGAACAATGCGCATGGAGCTGACGCCTTTAAGACGTGCCATTTCCACGTACGGGCTGTCCAGTTGGTCGATCACTGCCGCCCGCGTCATGCGTGCCATCTGCGCGACGATCACAAAGCACAGCGTCATGACCGGCAAGGCGTAGGTGCGCATGAATTGCCACGGCGAGGTGATGTCGCTGGCGTAGGACAACGCCGAGAGCCAGCCGAGGTTGACCGCAAATACCAACACGGCGAGGGTCGCCACCAGAAACTCTGGCACTGCAACCAACGCCAGAGTGATGAAACTCAGCACGCTGTCGACACGCCCGCCCCGGCCCATCGCCGAGCCGATACCCAATGTCAGCGCCACAGGCACCGACACCAGCGCGGTGACCGCCGCCAGCATCATCGTGTTGGGAACACGACCGGCCATCAGCTCACTGACCGGCATGGCGCTGGACACCGAGGTGCCCAGGTCGCCACTGATCAGGTTCATCAACCAATGCAGGTAACGCACCACACCCGGCTGATCCAGACCCAGTTTCAGGCGCAGTGCCGCCACCTGTTCCGGCGTCGCGAACTGCCCAAGGGACTGTTGCGCCGCGTCTCCGGGTAGCACAGCCGTAATGGCGAATACCACCATGGACACGATCAACAAAGTCACGATCGCAGCGCCAAAGCGCCGACATATCAGCCAGAGTGTGTTGCTATTCATCGTCTTGCTCCTGCATCAATTCACGCTGCAATCACGCATCCAGCCAGACTTGCTCACTGAACATGTACCCCATGAAACCGCCCAAGGGGTTGCTGCTGTAGTTTTTGATGCGCTTGTCGACGCCATCGATGTTGCTGATGAACACCGGGATGCCGATGCCGCAGTTCTCGCTGACCAGCGTCTGCATGTCGCCGTACATCTTGGCGCGCTTGGCATCGTCCGTTTCGCCACGTGCCAGCATCAACAGCTGATCGAACTGCTCGTTTTTCCAGCCCGATTCGTTCCACGGCGCGGTCGACTGGAAGAACTGCGAGAAGATCACATCGGCGTTGGGCCGAGGGTTGATGTTGCCGAAGCTCAGCGGGTGTTTCATCCAGTGGTTGGACCAGTAACCGTCGCTCGGCACGCGGTTGACGTTGAGGTTCAGGCCTACGGATTTGGCCGACTGCTGCAGCAGCACGGCGATGTCGACAGAACCGGTCGCAGCTGGCGAGCAGACCAGTGGCATGGTGATCTTTTCCATGCCTGCTTTCTTCAACAGGAACTTGGCCTTCTCCGGGTCATATGCACGTTGCGGCAGGTCGGCGTTGTGGTAGCGCGAGCCCGGCGCGATGGGGTGATCGTTGCCGACCACGGCGTAACCCCGGAACACCGCCGATTTAACTTGCTCACGGTCCAGCAGGTATTTCATGGCCTGGGTGAAATCGGCGTTCTGACCAGGCATCTGGTCCTGACGAATGATCAAGTCAGTGTAGTTGCCTGACGGGGCGTCCACGACGCGGTGACCGGCGCTCGCGGCGATGCGCTGAGTCGAGCGCGGGTTGACCTCGTTGATCATGTGCACGTCGCCGGAGAGCAGCGCGTTGACCCGCGATGGCTCGTCGGCGATGGCGATGAATTCGATTTCGTCCAGGTAGGGCAGGCCCGGCTTCCAGTAGCCCGCGTTGCGCACACTGACCGAACGCACGCCCGGTTTGAATTCCTTGACCTTGAACGGCCCGGTGCCAATGCCCTGGCTGAAATCGGTAGTGCCCTCAGGCACGATCAACAGGTGTGATACCGCCAGAATCGAAGGCAGCTCGGCGTTCGGTGCGGCCAGGGTGATCTGCACTTCCAGCGGGCCGGTCGCTTTGATCTCAGCGAACTGTGCCATCAACGGCATGACTTTCGAGCCGGTGGCCGGGTCTTTGTGGCGGGTCAGCGAGAACACGACGTCGGCGGAGGTCAGGCCTTTGCCGTTGTGGAACGTCACGTCCTTGCGCAAGGTGATGGTCCAGACCGTGGCTTTGTCGTTTTCGATGCGCTCTGCCAGTTCCAGTTGTGGCACCAGATGGCTGTCGAAACGGGTCAGGCCGTTGTAGAACATGAAGTGGCGCACGTAGTCGGTGGACAAAGCGCCTTTGGCCGGGTCCAGGGTGTCCGCCGTGGAGCTGGACATGCCCGCAACGCGAATGCGCCCGCCCGGCTTGCCTTTGACGGGTGATGCTGATTCGTCGGCAAACACTTTACCGGCCGCGCCGAACAGACTCCCCGCCCCCGCGGCGGCAACACCGGCAACCCCCAACATACGCAATGCATCACGGCGCGACATGCCGCGATTGAGCCCTTCGAAAACCCGCAGGCTTTCCTGGCCTGTGATGAGCTGGGGTTCGACTATCTTGTCAGCCATATCAGTTCTACCTGTCGAAAATGGGGGGTGTCCGAGTTGCTCACGGTTGACCGGAGCGTCCTTGAAACGCAAACGACGGTGAAGCAAAAACCGAGCTTTCAACAATCTTCAGTGACGGCGATCAATCAGTGCCGGCTGTCCTGATAGCGGTAATACGCACCCACCAACGGCAGGAACCAAGGTTTGCCGAAATGGCCCGGAACTGCCGGCCAGTCCAGTTCACGCCAGGGATTAGCCTGCGCATTGCCGTCCATGACATCGGCCATGACACTGCCCATGTGCACTGACATCTGCACACCATGGCCGCTGTAGCCCATCGAATAAAAAACGCCGTCGTGTTCGCCCGCTCGCGGCAGACGGTCAGACGTCATGTCCACCAGCCCGCCCCAGCAGTAATCGATTTTCACGTTGGACAGTTGGGGAAACATTTGCGTCATCGCCGCCTTCAACACCACGCCGCTCTTGGCGTCGGAGGTGCTGTTGGACATGGCGAAACGTGCGCGACCACCGAACAGCAGTCGGTTGTCCGGGGTAATTCGGAAGTAGTTGCCGATCAAACGGCTGGTGACGTAAGAGCGCTGTTGCGAAAACAATCGCTGGATCAGTGCCTGAGGCAAGACCTCGGTGGCCACCACAAAGCTGCCCACGGGCACGATGCGGCGGCGATACCAACCCGGTCCGCCATGCTGGCAGGCGCCGGTCGCCAGCAGAATCTGCCTGGCCTGAATCGAGCCCTTGGCGGTATTGACCCGATAACCTGCGCTATTGGCTTTCCAGTCCTTTACTGCCGCATCCTGGTAGACGCGGGCGCCATGACGCACCGCCGCATCGGCAAGACCCACACCGAAACGGCCGACATGCATTTGCACGCCGTTGCGCTGTAACAGACCGCCGTGAAACCCGGCCGAATCAACCTCGGCGCGCGCTTGCTCGGCCGTCAGCAACTCGACGTCGGCATCCACTTCACGACGAATCAATTCACATGTCCGGGCCATGCCCTCGTAGTGCATGGCTTTGGCCGCCAACTTGAGCTTGCCATTGCGCTTGAGGTCACAGGCGATGCCTTCCTGCTCCACCAGCGTGACAACGCTTTGCACGGCGCTTTCGTATGCTTTGTAGTATTCGCGGGCTTGGTCGGGCCCAAGGCTTGCGCTCAGCGCCGCGTAATCCTGAGCGACGCCGGTGTTGCACTGTCCGCCGTTACGCCCTGACGCTTCGCCGATCACTTGCCCGGCTTCCAGCACCACCACACTGGCGCCCTTGAGGGCCAAGGCACGTGCAGCTGCAAGACCGGTAAACCCACCGCCTACGATCACGACGTCGGCCTCGCCCTCAACGGCGCCGGCCTGTGCCCCACCGAAATTGGGTGCGGTGTCGAGCCAGTAGGATTCACTGCGCATCTCGTTCCCCTTGCTTGCTGCACGTGGCGGGCTCACGCATGAGCGCCTTGAAAAATGGCGGATTCGTTACTGCTGTGGCGCTTACAGGCCGACCAGGGCAGCGAGACCGCCAATGTCCGGTATCTGACGGTAGCCGTAGAACTCATTGGCCGGGACTTCGTGACCACGGGCGACGAAGGCTTTGTTTTTGATCTTCATGTCATGCGCCGAGAACAGGTCATAACGGAAGCTTGAGGACACATGCAAGATGTCTTCCGGACCGCAGCCCAGGTTGTCGAGCATGAATTCGAAAGCAGCCAGACGCGGCTTGTAGGCCTGCGCCTGTTCAGCGGTGAAGACCTTGTGGAAAGGCGCACCGAGCTTGTCGACATTGGACATGATCTGGCTGTCGCTGGCGTTGGAGAAGATCACCAGCGGGATCTTGTCGGCAATTTTCGACAGGCCGGCTGGCACATCGGCGTGTGGGCCCCAGGTCGGCACGGCGTCGTAATACAGCTGGCCTTCTTCACGGTATTCCACGCCCCAGCGTTTGCAGGTACGCGCCAGCGCAGTCTTGAGGATCTCGTCATAAGGCATCCAGTCACCCATGACCTGATCGAGACGGTACGCCGAGAAATCCTTGACGAATTGGTCCATCTGCTCGGCGGGCACACGGTCAGCGAAGAGCTCGCGGGTCATGGTGCCCATGTGGAAGTTGGTCAGCGTACCGTAGCAGTCGAACGTAATGAATTTAGGTCGAAGAAAGCTCATTTTGTGCGGTCCTGAAAGTTCGTTGAGGTCATGGCATGACGAGCATTCGCACCGTTGCCAGAGCTGTGATTGCAATGCTGCAACACACATTCATTACAACACCGTGAAATCAGCAGATGGCGTTAAAAGTGCGGGCTGCTTGATAGAAACAACCGTTTTGAAGGGCGCCCTCAGCAGACTTTGCGGGGCGCTCCAGGCTTGGGCAAAGCCCAGAATCATGCGCCCTTATGGATCTTTTTCAGCGCTTGTCGCTCAAAAACAGGCGTTTACGCCGCAGAACCTGCTTCTGTCCGAGCAAAATCGGTGCCCTCCCGATCAGCCGCGTTCCATGCCAGCGCATCCTTATATAAGGACCGTCTGAGCGGTCGTTGACGCGCGCCTGAACACGCGTCGTCGCAACGGACTACGAGACACAAAATATGCGTCATCGAGCCCGTGAAAAGCCCAAGCATTTGCTGCCGGACCGGCATGCCGTTTAAGCAGTAACTGTGGTCTGAAACCCTGCGGATCATGGAATCTACCGAATCGTGCAGCGGCCCTTGTCACCCTGTTCAACAGATGGGATACAGCACCTCAGAACGTCTATGAACGCTTGTGCTTATCTTTGAACGGAGACCCGCCATGTCGGACTCGCAACGTCCCGCTGATGCCTACCGCCCGATGACTGCCGCCGATGTGGCCAGCGCCCACGCGCTGTCCGTCGCCCTGAAATGGCCGCATCGCCTTGAAGACTGGGCCATGTTGCAACGCATCGCTCAGGGCTTTGTTGCCGAAGACAACGGCCGGCTGATCGGAAGCGCGTTTGCGTGCCACCAAGGTGATTTTTCAACCATCGGCCTGGTGATCGTCAGCGACGACTATCAAGGCAAAGGTATCGGTCGAAAGCTCATGGACATGGCGCTGGCAACGGTCGCGCCACGCACCGCTATTCTCAACGCCACGCTGGCGGGCGCACCGTTGTACGCAAAGATGGGCTTCAAGGATTTCGGTCAGATCGAGCAACGTCAGGGCCAGGCGACCCTCGCCGGCTCGACGCCGCTCAAAGCGGGCGACAGTTGCCGTGGGCTGGACAATGGCGACTCCTCTCGCCTTATAAAGCTGGCAAACGCTGGCAGCGGACTGGATCGTGGCGCGGTTCTGGATGATGTGCTTCCGAGCATTGAGTACGGCGTCGGCATCGAGTGCGACGGTCAACTTCAAGGCTTTGCACTGTTGCGGCCATTCGGGCGCGGGCTGTGCATCGGCCCGGTGATCGCACAAGACGTCGATCAGGCCCGACACATGATCGAAGAGTTGCTCAGCAAGGTGCCTTACGCCTTTGTGCGGATCGACATCCCCGCCGACTGCGGCCTGGCGCCGTGGCTTGAGGAGTCAGGCCTCAAGCGAGTCGACGCCGTCACGCAAATGAGCCTTGGCGCTGCACCAAAAGCGACTCAGGGCGTGCAGCAATTCGCGCTGGTCACTCAGGCCATCGGCTAAATCATTTTTTGGAGATTCCCATGTCGCAACCCGTTGTTCTGCTGTTGGCACGCGCTGATCACAGCCCTGTAGACGCGCCTTTCGTGGCGGGCCGCCTGAGCGCTGATGACCCATTCGCCCAAGGTCGTAAAACCGCTTTCATCGATGATGCAGGATTCGCAGCGGGGACGGTTGAGACCACCGGTTCGGTCTCGATAGCCAACTACCCGTTCACCGAGATGCTAGTGGTGCACAAGGGCTGCGTGACCATCACCAGTGGTGAACACCGCGTTGAAATCGAGCCCGGCCGGAGCGCTGTAATCGGGCGCGGCAGTGACGTAAAGGTCAATGCTGAGAGCGGCAGTCTGTGGGCGTTTTGCGTTGCGACTCGCGCCACCGGCGCCGACAAACCAGGCGTTGCGCCCATTGATCATCGCGCTGTTCTCGCGCCTTCGGCAGCGCCTGAAGCCAGCATTCTGATCGGCCCGACGCCGCAATGCCGCACCAACAATCTGTTCGAGGACACGGCTAGCACGCTGCGCATTGGTGTGTGGGATTCGACGCCGTATGCGCGTAGCGCACGTCCGCACAAAGTGCATGAATTGATGCACCTGATTGAAGGCGAAGTTGAGCTGAAAATGGACAACGGGCAGAGTGTACTCGTCAAGCCTGGGGACACTGTGTTCGTCCCGCAAGGCACGCCCTGCGCCTGGACGAGCACGATGTACGTGCGCAAGTTTTACGCGGTGAGCTAAAGCGCGTGCAGGCGCTGGAGAAGCGACTGCGCTGTCACGAGGTGTAATCCTCACGCTGGTGCTCGATCAGCCTCAACGCCGCGGTCCAGGCCAGCTCGATCAGGCGCAGGCCTTCTTCGTCATCGGTGAACTGGCTGGCGGTCAGGCGGCACACTTCCTCAGAGGGGAAGATCAACCTGCTGCCTCCTGCCAGCGCCTGAATCTGCGCCTGGCAGGCTCGCTCCAGAAAATGGATTTCGTGGAACGCTTCAGCGACGTTGCGGCCGCCGGCCAGCAAGCCGTGATTGCGCAAAATCATCGCACGATGGCTGCCCAGATCTTTCACCAAACGCTCGCGCTCATCCAGGCATAACGCCACCCCTTCATAGGTGTGATACGCCAGTTTCCCGTAGAACTTGAGGGCATGCTGAGTGATCGGCAGCAGTCCCTGCTCTTGCGCGGATACGCCCATGCCAGCGGCTGTGTGGGTATGAATCACGCAATTCATGTCGGCACGGGCCATGTGGATGGCCGAGTGAATAACGAAACCGGCTTCGTTTACTTCATGCCCATGGTAATGAGGATCGACGATTTTGCCCTCGTGATCGATCTTCACCAGGTCACTGGCACGCATGTGATCGAACAGCACGCCGTATCGGTTGATCAGGAAGTGATGCTCAGGCCCCGGCACGCGGAGGCTGATGTGCGTGTCGATCAGGTCGGTCATGCGAAAGTGGGCAAGCATGCGGTACAAAGCCGCCAGCTCGCAGCGGGCTTGCCACTCAAGTGGCGCAATGGATTGAGGCCGATTCATGCGCGTTCTCCGTATGGCCGTGCGGTTCTGTACCTCATTCGACAGGCCGCCAACAATGAGGCCTCAGCGGGTACGACACAGCGCCGTTATGCGGCGCTGTGTCGGTCCGGACACTGTTACTGACCGCCCTTGAGCATCATCGCTTTGCTCATCATCGTTGCAGCAAACTGCTGGGCGCTCATCTTCTCGCCGTTGAAGTCGACCACATCATTGGCGTAGTGCAGGTTTGAGGTGATGGTGTCGCCTTCGACCTTGCCCAATTGCAGCATGATCGCCATGGCGCCTGCAGTGTCAGCCGCGTCCTTGGCTTGCTGCGCGACGGTTGCAGGATCAGTCACGCCCGCCTGGTTTGCCTGGAATATCGCCAGGTCCTGGATCATCGGTTTGGACAGCGACAACTTGGCGTCCAGCTGCGTCAGCGTTTGCTTGAGCAGCACAGGCGCAGGTTGGTCCAGCGACGTCGGGTTGTTCAGGTCCATGGTCAGGCTGAAATGGCTTTCGCCGTTTTTGGTTTTCAGCGCGAGCTTTTCCAGTTCGATGTGCGGCTTGGCGGCGAGCAGCTTGGCAACCTCCGCCTGCACCATCGCCTGATCGGCAGGGCTGATCCGCGGGATGAATCGCTCACCCGCCATCGCTGCGGCCTGGGCCTGCGGCTGGATCTTGTCCTTGTAGAACTGCAGCAGCGTCTGAGTGGAGGCGATGTCGAAGTTGGCAAACTTCCAGAGCATCTGCGAGGAACCGATTTCCTTGCCGTTGTAGCTGAGCATGCCGATGTCGTAACTGACCTGCGCGCTCAGGTTGCCTTCCACTTCCTGGAGCAGGCTTGAGCTGACGAGGTTCTTGACATCAATCGGCGGCTTGCCGACCACCTGCACGACCGCCGAGGCCACTTTCGCATCGCTGTGGCCCAGATAGAAACCGGACTTGCCCTTGGTGCCGCCGGTATCAAAGGTGAACCCTTGGAGGGCGACGCGCACCGGGCCTTCTTCGGACTTGGCGTTGATGTCGAGCGTGTCCAGATTGCCGGAGGCCTGGAGTTTCTCGCCGTCGCCGCTGGCCTCGGCATCGAGTGTGAAACCGGAGAACTTGAACGTGCCTTTCTCGTCTTCGAACTGGATCGGCAAAAACGCCAGACGGCCTTGCGCAGCGCGGTCGTAGCCCATGCTGAACTGCCCAGCCACCGGCGACTGACCATTGGTCATGGCAAACCAGCGCTCGGTAAAGGCGTTCTTTTCCAGCTCGGCGTTGCTGGCGACCATCACCGGCATCAGCTTCAGAGACTTCACGCGGGACCATGGAAACGGGCCGTGTTCGATATGGTCGACCACCAGCACTTCAACCAGCTGGCCTTGATTAAACTCAGGACTTTGCAGGTTGACGCGATAGTGCGCGGTGCTGGTGAAGACATGCCGCTCGAGCGAAATCAGCTCAACACTGGCATCGCCCTGCTGCCCAACCATGGCGGTCTTGAGCTGCTTGTTGCCCTCGACGAGCGCATCGCCAAGCACGCCTTCCAGTTGGGTGCCTGTGTACCAGGCGCCTGCGGTGATCAATGCGCCCGCTACCACAACGACGCCTACGGCAATTTTTGCTGATTTATTCATGTGTCGACTCGAAGATGTCCGTTCTGGTGATTATTGATGTCTTCCCTGACCCCTGAAAGGTTGGGCGGTTGGGACACGCCAGGCCGACGCAGCATCGGCCGCTGCCCAGAGCCGGAGCAGATTAGCACTCGCGTGCGGTGGCGACATCCCCGACCGCGTGCATTTGGACCCTGATCAAAGGCGTATTGCATCAAAAGCGTCATTCTCAGGACGCATCGGATCGAATTCGTGTAACTGACGAAGCGGATTTGCTCCGTTTCGCCTAGCCATCGTCTTCGGCCAGTTGTTAGGCTGGGCATCAATTTGCAAACGGGATCGATGAAATGAGCGAAGCGCAGAACGCAAAAGGCCCGATAAAGGCTGTGATTTTCGACATGGACGGCTTGCTGCTCGATACCGAAGGCATCTACACCGAAGTCACTGACACCATCGCCAAGCGTCATGGCAAGACGTTTGGCTGGGACGTTAAGCAGCACACGATTGGCCGCGGCGCTACGGACTTTGCCGAGTACGTGATTGAGGCGCTGCAACTGCCGATGACTGCCGACGAGTTCCTGACCATCCGCCAACCCATGCTCGATGACCGCTTTCCGCGTGCACTGCCGATGCATGGCGCTGAAGCACTGGTGCGGCATTTGGCCGAGCACAACATTCCGATTGCGGTGGGCACCAGCTCATCGATCCATTACTTCCACGCCAAGACCACGCTGCACCGCGCCTGGTTCGAGCTGTTCCATCACGTAGTGACAGCCGACGATCCGGACGTCACCGCCGCCAAGCCAGCGCCGGACATTTTTCTGGTCGCCGCAAGACGCTTGGGCGTCGATCCGAAAGACTGCCTGGTGTTCGAGGACTCCCCATTTGGCGTGACCGCCGCAAAAGCTGCCGGGATGTACGCGGTGGCAGTGCCGGACTCGCACATGCCGGCAGAGCAATACACTCACGCTGATTTGATGCTGGATTCGCTTGCGGACTTTCCGCTGGAGGATTGGGGTCTGCCGGCCTATACCTGAGCAGATCCCAGTGAGTGATGTTGCAGAGATGGCGCAATGCGGTGGGCCTGACACAGCCCAAGTGGAGGTTTCAGGGCCGCTGCAGAGTGTCTTTCCGAGCTGCCAGAAACATTTGCTTGCATCTTGCTTTATTGATTTTGCTTCTCATTCGTTAATGATAGGCGGCCAAACCATTTGGCCCACCGCGTGCAGTTACCTGGCGGTGTCATCATTGCAGACAAGACGCTCAATCCATGTCCAAGAAGTCGCGCTCGCGCATCTGGTTTCTCGTCCACAGCTGGCTGGCGCTGCCCATCTGGTTTTTCGTACTGATCGTCTGCGTCACCGGCACGCTGGCGGTGGTGAGTCAGGAAATCGTCTGGCTGGCGCTGCCAGAAATACGTGCAACGCAGCCCTCTGACGACGCACCCTTGTTGACCTTCGGTCAGGCGGTGGAAGCCATTCACACGGCGCGGCCTGAACTGGTCATCCATGAAATCAACCGCCCCGATGAGTCGCATTTCGCGCTCAACGCCTTGGTGAGCAACCCGGATGGCAGCTCGACAACATTGTTCGTCAACCCCTACACCGGCGTGATCCAGGGCAAGAACCCCGACTTTGACTTCCAGCAATTTACGCGCGCGCTGCATGGGTGGTGGCTGGTGCCGTTCACCAGTGGCTTCAGTTGGGGCTGGTATCTGGTGTCATTACTGAGCCTGCCGCTGCTGGCTTCGCTGGTAACCGGGCTGGTGGTGTACAAGCGTTTCTGGCGGGGGTTTTTCAGGCCAAATCTGCGTTTTAATCAAGGCGCTAGAATTTTCTGGGGCGACTTTCATCGCCTGTCGGGCATCTGGTCGATCTGGTTCATCGCGGTCATCTCGATCACCGGGCTGTGGTTTCTGATTCAGGCGATCCTGTTCGATAACCACATCGATATCTCCACCGAAGGCGTGCCCAATATGGTTGCGCGCCAGGAAGTACCGCGTACGGCCGATGGTCAGCCACCCCGTTTGACCGCTGTGGATAACGCAATCGACACCGCGCAAAAAACTATTCCGGGGCTTGAGATCAGCGCCGTCACCTTTCCCGGCACCGCCTACAACCACATTTCGCTGTCAGGGCGCGGCTGGTATCCGTTGATGTTTCAGAGTGCCTCGATCAACCCCTACACCGGCCAGATTGCCGAGCAGCGCCTGCTGTCGGACTATTCGAAGCTGGAATTCGTGACTCAATCGATGCGCCCGCTGCACACCGGTGATTTCGGCGGCCTGTGGATAAAAATGATCTGGCTGTTCTTCGGTTTGCTACTGAGCATGATGGTGCTCAGCGGCTTGTTGATCTGGACCAAGCGCACTGCGCAGGCCACCGCTGCGGCACTTCGCCGCCCTGCCCGCTTGAACCGCAGCACCGCGCAGGTGAGCCCATGAGCAAGGCCGCGACGCAACTCGACAAGCACACGAAGCCGCCCTCTCGTGCACGCCGCCTTTGGCTCAAATGGCGATTTCACCTGAGCATTCTTTTGTTGCTGATCCCACTGGGCTTCATGCCGCAATACTTTCGGGACATGGCCTTTTTTCGCGGGGACACAGGTTTGGGCGAACGCATCATCGGTGACGTGCAGGTCGGGCCATGGAGCCTGACGCTGGCGGAAACCCATGAAGCTGGCCCGGAATCGGAAGCCCCCGGCGTGTACATCAAGGAATTCAATGCCGAACTGTGTGCTGCCTGCATCCCGCAGATCAAAGCCGGCTACTTGCGGATCGGCAAACCGCGCAGCCTGCGAACGGCCGGGGCGATCTTCGAGGGCAGTCCTTATCGCCTCGGAGCAGAAGTAGCGGTTTCAGCATCCGCCACCGCAGATGAGGAATTGTGGATAACGCTGGAAGGCTGGGACGGCTCGGTTCACCAGACGACTATGTCGCTGGCCAAGGCATCTCCGAAAACCGTCGAATGGCTGAAGACCCAGGGAAACCGACCATGATTCGCCTACTTCTGATTGCTGTTGCATCGCTGACAGTCAGCGTGTCAGCGCACGCCCATACGCTGTTGTGTGAATGCCGAGAGATCGCTGATAAACAGGTCCAGTGCACAGGCGGTTTTGCCCACGGCAGTGGCGCGAGCGGGGTTACCATCGATGTCATTGGCTACGACGAAAAAACACTCATGGCAGGGAAGTTTGCAGACGACTCCACCTTCACCTTCAAGCGGCCGGACGGCGACTTTTATGTGCTGATGGACATGGGCGCGGGACACACGCTGGAGATCGATCACGACAAAATTCAGGCCAAGCAATAAACACTTTCGCCTAGCTGACCGCCTTCAAATCCACCCCCAGCGCCGCTGCGAACGCCTTCACTAAGCGGCTGCGGGGGGCGCTGTCACGCAACATGAGGTTGAATGGCCGCAAGGCCTACATTCAACTCGTTCTGAGCGGCACTGAAGCCTCCTGCTTCAACCACCGCCTGAAACACTCGCAACAGCTTGAAGTCCTGTCCGCTCAATGTCAGCGACGCTCGGGCTCCCGGTTTGGGCGGGAAGTTTCCAGAAGTGGAAAGTGGAGTTTCCACAATGCTTATTTACCTCGCCCGCCATATTCAACAGGCTTTGACCCACAACAAAAACACCGCCGGGCCGCGATAATGAACACAGATAATGGCGATTGGCAACCTTCCATTCCATACCCCGATCAGTGACAAGTCGCTGATTTAAAGATGATTAAAACCTGATACTTCGATCAGGACTTGATACTCGAAACTGCCCTCCAAAGTCAGCGAAATACTTGATGACGCCCGCCCGCTCGTTAAGAGCAGGACGCGCGCTCCGATCAGTTTTGCGGGTATCGAATTCCCGTGCTCATGCCAACTAACTGCAGCGCGCCGGCTTGCTGGACGCGGCCGAAACGCTGGCCATGGTCGAAGCGCTGAACCGCATTGGTGAAGACTTTCGCAAAAGCACGCTGCACCCCACGCAAGACGATGAAGACGTGCACACCTTTATCGAGCGCGTACTGACTGAGCGACTCGCCGCACTGGGCGGAAAGCTGCGCAGGCCGCTCACGCAACGACCCGACCGCCAACGACTTGCGTCTGTTTCTACGTGATCACGCCCGGCTCATTACCACGCAAGTGCTGGGGCTGCGGGAGGCTGTTGTGGCGCAAGCCGAGCAGCACGTCGACAGCATCTGCCCAGGCTTCACTCACCTGCAACAGGCACCGCCGATCGTTTTCGCCCATCATTTGCTTGCCCATGCGCAGTCGATGCCGCGTGATATGCAGCGCCTGGTCGACCGGGATGTACGCACTGCGTTGTCGCCGTTGGCGGGCTCCGCCATCGCACGCCAGCCAGAACAATCAGCAAGGGAAATGGGCTACACCGGTCCATGCGAAAACTCTATAGATGCTGTGGCCAGTCGCGATCATGCGGCGGAGTTCCTGTTCGTGGCGAGCATGCTGGGCGTGAATATCTCTCGTTTGGCAGAAGAGTTCTGCCTGTGGTCCTCGCGACAGTTTCGCTGGGTGTACCTGGACGATGCCTACGCCACTGGCAGCTCGATCATGCCGCAGAAGAAGAATCCGGACATCGCTGAGCTGGCTCGCGGCAAGGCTGGGCGCCTGATCGGTAATCTCACCGGACTGCTGTCGACGCTCGAGTCCCTGCCGCTTTCGTACAACCGGGACCTCAGTGAAGACAAGAACAGCGTGCTTGATAGCTTCGATACCTTGCTGCTGGTGCTGCCAGCAATGGCCGGAATGGTCGCGACCATGACGGTCAACGTTGAGGAGTTACGTCGTCAGGCACCACTGGGCTTCACGCTGGCCACAGAAGTAGCGGATTGGCTGTCGGTACGCGGCGTGCCGTTCAAGGAAGCGCATGAGATTACCGGCGCGCTCGTCCAGTTATGGGAGAAATACGACATTGAACTGTGGGAAGCCACTCCAGCGATGCTGACCGAAATTGACGTGCGGTTGACGCCCGAAGTGCGCGAATGCCTGACGCTGGAGCCGGCGATTGCAGCGCGAAGTGGTTGGGGCGGCACCGCGCCAGAACGAGTTCGTGAGCAGATCGGTCGCTTGAAGACTGCGCTGACCGCACAGCACCAACGGGCTGAGACTTACGACGGATTTCGTATCTGAACCGCCTATTTCCACTGATGTGAGGGGCCGTTCCGCGAACAGGCTATCGTAGAAACACCATCAACCAGCCACAGGCCGAGCGTTTGCTGGCAATGATTCTGGGGGTCATCATCGGTGTGATCATCGCCGTCATGCGCATGTCGGCGAACCCGATCCTGCGCTATGTCGCCATTACCTACACCTGGCTGTTTCGCGGCACCCCGCTGATCCTGCAACTGCTGCTGTGGTTCAACCTGGCGCTGATGTTCCCGGTGATAGGCATCCCGGGCGTGTTCACCCTAGACACCGTGAGCCTGATGACACCGTTCATGGCTGCACTGCTCGGCCTGAGTATCAACCAGGGCGCCTACACCGCCGAGGTAGTACGCGCAGGTTTGCTGTCGGTGGATACGGGTCAGTACGAGGCAGCTAAATCCATTGGGATGACCCGCTTGCAGGCGTTACGCCGGATCATCTTGCCGCAGGCAATGCGGGTGATCATCCCACCCGTGAGCAACGAGTTCATCCGCATGGTGAAAATGACCAGCCTGGCGAGCGTGATTCAGTATTCCGAGCTGCTGCACAACGCGCAAAACATCTACTACGCAAACGCGCGAGTCATGGAGTTGCTGATTGTGGCAGGGACTTGGTACCTGTCAGTGGTGACGGTGATGCGTGACCTCGCGCACAGCGGCCTGACCATGATCGTTGTGACCCACCCCCGGTGTCAGGATAGTTGTCGCCTCTCCGGTTTTTCCTAAAAAAGTATATCGGGGGCGGAAAGAGACTGGTCGTGCCGTACTATTCACCTGAACGCAGAGCCGCATTACTCAAGATGCTGCTTCACCCGCTGAACCTGTCGATGGCCGAGGTTTCCCGGCGCGAAGGGGTCAGCGAAATGTCTTTGTCCAACTGGCGCAAACAGCTCAGTTCTGAAGGAAGTGCAGTGTCCGAAAACAAGCCGTTGACCGAGAACTGGTCAGCCGAAACCAAGTTTGCTGTCGTGCTTGAAGCCGCCGGTTTGTCCGAGATCGACCTGGGTGAATACTGCCGCCGCAAGGCCTTTACCCGAGCAAATCACGGCCTGGCGACAAGCCTTCATCACCGGCCAGAAATCGGAAAAGGCCCTGCAAAAAGAAGAACGAGACCAGGCGCGCAAAGACAAGAAACGCATCCAGGAACTTGAGCGCGAACTGCGCCGCAAAGACAAGGCGCTCGCTGAAACAGCCGCGTTATTGGTGCTGCGAAAAAAGCTCAACGACTACTGGGCGACCGACGACGAGGCCAACTAACGTCTCTGCCAGAGCGGCAGTTACTCGTGGCCTGGCTGGGCGAAGCGGTCGCGGCGGGAGCCAGAAAAATCAGGGCCTGTCGGGAAGTTGGTCTGTCGCTGCGCACCTTGCAACGGTGGACTCAAACAGACGCTATCCAGACCGACGCCCGTACGACGGTCACACGGCCAACGCCACGAAATGCGCTGACCGAGGCAGAGCGACAGGCCATTGTGACGCTGTGTAACAGCCCGCAGTATGCCCACTTGCCGCCAAGCCAGATCGTGCCGCGACTGGCCGACCAAGCCTGTTATCTGGCGTCGGAGTCGACGTTTTATCGCGTCTTGCGCGCAGCGGGCCAGCAGCAACATCGAGGCCGTAGCCTGCGGCCCAGAAGACACGCAGCACCGACAACACACGCAGCCAACGCACCCAATCAGGTGTGGTCGTGGGACATCACGTATCTGCCGTCGCCGGTACGCGGCAAGTATTACTACCTCTATTGATCGAGGATATTTACAGCCGCAAGGCCGTGGGCTGGGAGGTCTACGACGTGGAGAGCGGCGAGAAAGCCGCCGCACTGCTGCAACGCAGCGTGATAGGCGAGCAGTGTTTACGCGAACCGCTGGTGCTGCACTCGGACAACGGTGCACCGATGAAGTCGGTGACACTGCTGAGCAAAATGTACGACCTGGGCATCACCGTCACGTGGCCGACCGCGTGTCAGCAACGACAATCCGTACTCGGAGTCGCTGTTTAGAACCCTGAAATACTGCCCGCAATGGCCGCAGGATGGTTTTGCCAGTTTGGATGCTGCTCGGGCTTGGGTGAGGGGTTTTATGCGCTGGTACAACAACGAGCACCGACATAGCCGCATCCGGTTCGTCACACCGGCTGAGCGGCATCGAGGACTGGATCATCAGGTCTTGGCCCAGCGACATGAGCTGTACGAACGAGCGAAGGAAAACAAACCGGAGCGTTGGTCAGGTCGGACGCGTAACTGGAAGCCGATTGGCACCGTGCTGCTGAATCCGGATCGAGAGCAACAGGTCGAGAAAAGAGCAGCATAGTTAGACGGTGACGCGACAACTACCTTGAAAAACGCCGCCCATGAGCCGGGCTTCGCGCGCGAAGTTTCCAACCCCATGGTGTTCATGGACGGCGGCCAGATTGTGGAGGCCGGCACAGCCCGTAAGACATTCTAATAAGTCCACAAAACCCAAGAACTCAAAGCTTCATTTCTGCCGTTTGCACCTAAACGAAAACCAAAGAGAACGACCATGAAAAAACTCATTATCCCAACGATGCTTGTCGGCCTGATGGCATCTGCCTCGGTTTTCGCTGCGATTCCGGAAAGCCTGAAAGCGAAAGGCGAAATCCATGCCGCCATCGTGCCCAATTATCCGCCGATGGACTTCAAGGACCCGGCCACCAACACCCTGACCGGTGTCGACGTGGACTTGGGCAACGCGCTGGCTGAACGCTTGGACGTGAAGATCAAATGGCAGGAAACGGCTTTCGAGCAAATGGTCAGCGGCTTGGTGACCAAGCGCTTCGACATCATTTTGTCGGGCATGACGGACACGGCCGAGCCGCAGAAATCGGTGACATTTGTCGACTACTTCACCAGCGGACCACAGCTCTACACACTCACCAAAAACACCGGGCTCAACGAGTGGACGGACCTGTGCGGCAAAAAGGTAGGCACCAGCCGCCGCACGAACTGGCCTGCGGAAATCGCCGCGTGGAGCAAGGCAAACTGCGAGGCAGCGGGTAAACCGGCTATCGAAGTGATCGGTTCCGAAGGCTCGGCGGACGCACGCGCGCAACTGCGCCAAGGCCGTCTCGACGCTGCGATGCAGGGCAGCGAAACGATCCCTTACCTGATGACGCAGGAAAAAGATGCCTACAAGCCAATTGGCCTGGCGATCTCCAAGCAGTTCACCGGCCTGGGCGTGAGCAAGTCCAATCCGGAGCTGGCTGCCGCCATTGTTGACGCGATGCAAAGCATGGTCGACGACGGCACCTACGGGCAAATCCTGAAAAAGTGGAACCTGGAACAGGGCGCTGTTACTAGAATCGAGACCAATCAGGGTAAGTGACTCGAGCAGTGGCCACTTATTCCCTCGTCATCCGCCGTCTGATGGTCTGCTCGTTGACCATCGTCATGAGTCGGGCGATGACCAGTGCGGTGTTAACACTGTTCCTAAGCACGAAGCTGGGGCTGGACCAGCAGGACATTGTTCTGCTGGTGGGCGTTGCGGTGTTTCTTGCAACGCTGCTGGGGCTTTACGGCGGCTACATCATTGATCGCCTGGAGAAGCGCAGACTGCTGAACCTGGCGATCCTGTCCAGCGGCGTGGTTTTCACGCTGCTGACCTTCGCGCAGAACGTTTACCTCACCACGCTTACGCTTGTCATCACCGAAACCGCTTCGGCGCAAGCGCTGAAGATTCTCTCCGCCGTGCTGGCATGCAACGCGATCACTGTCATCCTCATTCAGTACGAGATCGGCCGCTTTCTCAAGCGTGAGCAGCTGCCCTACTGTGTTTGCCTGGGGAGCGCACTGTTCGTCATCGGGCTGGTTGGCTTTAGTCTTGCGCAAAGCACCGTGGCCTGGTGGGTGGCGATGTTTGTATTCACGCGGGGAGAAATGATCATCTACCCCGCCGAATACCTGTTCGTCGACACCCTCGCCCCGGACCACCTGCGTGGCAGTTACTTGGGGGCGCAGAATCTCGCGGCATCTGGCGGCGCAATGAGCCCGGTGATCTGTGGCTATCTGCTGATTAACACGCCGACACCGACGATGTTTTACGTATTGGCCGGGCTGACTGCGATGGGCCGGACGCTGTGTTTTTTGAGTGGGCGTCGAGTGAACACGATCGCTGGGCCATGAATTTGTCACTTTTCAAATCTGCTGCAAACAGGCGAGTATGTCCGGCCTAGAGACGTCGGTCTGACAGGTTTTCAGATGTGCGCTACATACCTGACCGGACCGCCCTGATTTCCACTTCTTTCACGAAAAGGATATCGAGCATGACTCACCGTATTCTCGGCCAATCCGGCCTCAAGGTTTCGACGCTGACCCTGGGCTCAATGATGTTCGGTGTGCAGACCAGCACTGAAGAATCGCTGCGCATCATCGACAAGGCTTGGGATCAGGGCGTCAACTTCATCGACACCGCGAACGTCTATAACGGCGGGCGCTCGGAAGAAATCGTCGGTGAAGGCATTGCCTCACGCCGCAGCGAGTGGGTGCTGGCAACCAAGGTGGGCAGCAGCTCCGGCAATACAGCGCCGAACACCAGTGGACTTAACCGCAAACACATCTTCACTGAGCTTGAATCGAGTTTGCGGCGTCTGGATACGGACTACATCGATATCTATTACCTGCACAAGGAAGACCACAGCACCCCACTGGAGGTGACGGTTTCGGCCATCGGTGACTTGATTCGTCAGGGCAAGATTCGTTACTGGGGTGTGTCCAATTTTCGCGGCTGGCGCATTGCCGAGGTGGTGAGCGTCGCGCAGCGCCTGGGTGTGGACAAACCGGTCATCAGCCAGCCCTTGTACAACATCGTCAACCGCCAGGCCGAGCTTGAGCAGATTACCGCCGCACAGTTCTATGGACTTGGTGTAGTGCCATACAGCCCGCTGGCCAGAGGCGTGCTCAGTGGCAAATATGCACCGGACGTGACTCCAGACAGCAGCACGCGAGCTGGCCGTCAGGACAAGCGCATCCTGGAAACCGAATGGCGCGTTGAATCGCTGCGCATCGCTCAGAAAATTCAGCAGTACACGCAGGACAAAGGCGTGGGCATTGTCGAATTTGCTATTGCCTGGGTGCTCAACAACAAGGCCGTGACTTCCGCCATTGTCGGCCCTCGCACCGAAGCGCAGTGGGATAGCTACACCAAGGCTTTGAGTGTGGAGATCACAACCGAGGATGAAGCATTCATCGACTCCTTGGTAACGCCTGGACATGCGTCGACGCCAGGCTTCAATGATGTGCAGCATTTTGTGACCGGGCGCTATCTGTAAAGTGCGTTTCGCCCAGAGTGAAGGCCTTGGAGATAGTGCGAGCGTGGTTGCTGCATTTTGTAGCCATCGCTCAACGATAAGCTGCCCCGGAAGCGGCGGCCTTGTGCCGTTGCGCAGCCGCAGGTACACAGTTGACAAGCTTTCAGGCTGATTCTAGTGTTGCACTGGATCCAATATTCGGCCAAATAAGAAGTAGGCAATGGGCAGAACCGACAAGCAGCAATTTCTGCGGGATATCCTCGGTGACGAGCAACCGCCCGCACATTTGGCACGGGCCGTTATTGAGGCCAAGGTACGTAACGCGATTTTAGATGGTCGGCTGCCTGCAGGTATTGCATTGCGTCAGCAGGAATTGGCAACGCTGTTCGGTGTGAGTCGTATGCCAGTGCGTGAAGCGCTACGTCAGCTTGAGGCTCAGTCGCTGTTACGTGTAGAGACCCACAAAGGCGCTGTGGTTGCGCCATTGATTGGTGAGGACGCCACTGACGCTTACTCGCTGCGTATCCTGCTGGAGTCCGAAGCGTTGCGCCAATCCATTCCATTGCTGACAGACGACGATATCTCCATCGCACGGCTGTGCATCGAGAAGCTGGAAATTGAAGTCGATTATGCAGTCATGGGCACGCTAAACCGCATGTTTCATATGGCGCTTTATTCCAAGGCACCTAACAAACGACTGCTTAAGCTTGTAGAAGACGGCTTGAATGAGGAAGAGCGGTTTTTACGCTTCAACCTGTCAGCCATGGGTTTGGGTAAGTTGTCTCAGCGTGATCACTGGGAGCTATTAGAGCTAGCTGAAGCCAGATCTGTGGACGCTACCGTTGCAGCGCTTGAGCACCACCTCAATCGAGGGGTTGAGGCGATCAACACTTACTTGAAAAGTCGTCCAGTCGAACTTTCTAAATCAGCGACATCACGTAGCAAGCACAGCGCTACCCAGCCGTAACTTGTACGTCGACGGCTTACCCGATCCATGCAACAGCCAGGATGCTTGAATGGGTGGCGGGTTTATCGCAAGCCAGAACAACAAAACCCCTGTCTACGTGGGTAGACAGGGGTTTCGGAATTTAATCTTGACGATGACCTACTCTCACATGGGGAAACCCCACACTACCATCGGCGATGCACCGTTTCACTGCTGAGTTCGGGATGGGATCAGGTGGTTCCAGCGCTCTATGGTCGTCAAGAAATTCAGTTGCTGATTCGTCGTCAAGCGACGTGTCAGCGAAATTTTCTTAAGCTTTCACTAAAACAAAACCCCATCTGCGTAAGCAGATGGGGTTTCGGAATTTAATCTTGACGATGACCTACTCTCACATGGGGAAACCCCACACTACCATCGGCGATGCATCGTTTCACTGCTGAGTTCGGGATGGGATCAGGTGGTTCCAATGCTCTATGGTCGTCAAGAAATTCGGGTACCAAATCGCTGCACCTGTCGCCAGGGCCTCGCTTCGGCAAATCGGGTATGTGATCAGGTAGTTTGGTTCGTGTACTGCAAACTTTCAGCGTCTGTCATCTTCACAGTCACCGCAATCTGTGCCCTCTCGGGTCGCTAGATTGCTTGGGTGTTATATGGTCAAGCCTCACGGGCAATTAGTATTGGTTAGCTCAACGCCTCACAGCGCTTACACACCCAACCTATCAACGTCGTAGTCTTCGACGGCCCTTCAGGGAACTCAAGGTTCCAGTGAGATCTCATCTTGAGGCAAGTTTCCCGCTTAGATGCTTTCAGCGGTTATCTTTTCCGAACATAGCTACCCGGCAATGCCACTGGCGTGACAACCGGAACACCAGAGGTTCGTCCACTCCGGTCCTCTCGTACTAGGAGCAGCCCCTCTCAAATCTCAAACGTCCACGGCAGATAGGGACCGAACTGTCTCACGACGTTCTAAACCCAGCTCGCGTACCACTTTAAATGGCGAACAGCCATACCCTTGGGACCGGCTTCAGCCCCAGGATGTGATGAGCCGACATCGAGGTGCCAAACACCGCCGTCGATATGAACTCTTGGGCGGTATCAGCCTGTTATCCCCGGAGTACCTTTTATCCGTTGAGCGATGGCCCTTCCATACAGAACCACCGGATCACTAAGACCTACTTTCGTACCTGCTCGACGTGTCTGTCTCGCAGTCAAGCGCGCTTTTGCCTTTATACTCTACGACCGATTTCCGACCGGTCTGAGCGCACCTTCGTACTCCTCCGTTACTCTTTAGGAGGAGACCGCCCCAGTCAAACTACCCACCATACACTGTCCTCGATCCGGATAACGGACCTGAGTTAGAACCTCAAAGTTGCCAGGGTGGTATTTCAAGGTTGGCTCCACGCGAACTGGCGTCCACGCTTCAAAGCCTCCCACCTATCCTACACAAGCAAATTCAAAGTCCAGTGCAAAGCTATAGTAAAGGTTCACGGGGTCTTTCCGTCTAGCCGCGGATACACTGCATCTTCACAGCGATTTCAATTTCACTGAGTCTCGGGTGGAGACAGCGCCGCCATCGTTACGCCATTCGTGCAGGTCGGAACTTACCCGACAAGGAATTTCGCTACCTTAGGACCGTTATAGTTACGGCCGCCGTTTACCGGGGCTTCGATCAAGAGCTTCGCGTTAGCTAACCCCATCAATTAACCTTCCGGCACCGGGCAGGCGTCACACCCTATACGTCCACTTTCGTGTTTGCAGAGTGCTGTGTTTTTAATAAACAGTCGCAGCGGCCTGGTATCTTCGACCGGCATGAGCTTACGGAGCAAGTCCTTCACCCTCACCGGCGCACCTTCTCCCGAAGTTACGGTGCCATTTTGCCTAGTTCCTTCACCCGAGTTCTCTCAAGCGCCTTGGTATTCTCTACCCAACCACCTGTGTCGGTTTGGGGTACGGTTCCTGGTTACCTGAAGCTTAGAAGCTTTTCTTGGAAGCATGGCATCAACCACTTCGTGTCCTAGGGACACTCGTCATCAGCTCTCGGCCTTAGAATCCCGGATTTACCTAAGATTCCAGCCTACCACCTTAAACCTGGACAACCAACGCCAGGCTGGCCTAGCCTTCTCCGTCCCTCCATCGCAATAACCAGAAGTACAGGAATATTAACCTGTTTTCCATCGACTACGCTTTTCAGCCTCGCCTTAGGGACCGACTAACCCTGCGTCGATTAACGTTGCGCAGGAAACCTTGGTCTTTCGGCGTGGGTTTTTCACACCCATTGTCGTTACTCATGTCAGCATTCGCACTTCTGATACCTCCAGCAAGCTTCTCAACTCACCTTCACAGGCTTACAGAACGCTCCTCTACCGCATCATCATAAGATGATACCCGTAGCTTCGGTGCATGGTTTGAGCCCCGTTACATCTTCCGCGCAGGCCGACTCGACTAGTGAGCTATTACGCTTTCTTTAAAGGGTGGCTGCTTCTAAGCCAACCTCCTAGCTGTCTAAGCCTTCCCACATCGTTTCCCACTTAACCATGACTTTGGACCTTAGCTGACGGTCTGGGTTGTTTCCCTTTTCACGACGGACGTTAGCACCCGCCGTGTGTCTCCCATGCTCGGCACTTGTAGGTATTCGGAGTTTGCATCGGTTTGGTAAGTCGGGATGACCCCTAGCCGAAACAGTGCTCTACCCCCTACAGTGATACATGAGGCGCTACCTAAATAGCTTTCGAGGAGAACCAGCTATCTCCGAGCTTGATTAGCCTTTCACTCCGATCCACAGGTCATCCGCTAACTTTTCAACGGTAGTCGGTTCGGTCCTCCAGTTAGTGTTACCCAACCTTCAACCTGCCCATGGATAGATCGCCCGGTTTCGGGTCTATTCCCAGCGACTAGACGCCCTATTAAGACTCGCTTTCGCTACGCCTCCCCTATTCGGTTAAGCTCGCCACTGAAAATAAGTCGCTGACCCATTATACAAAAGGTACGCAGTCACCCAACAAAGTGGGCTCCCACTGCTTGTACGCATACGGTTTCAGGATCTATTTCACTCCCCTCTCCGGGTTCTTTTCGCCTTTCCCTCACGGTACTGGTTCACTATCGGTCAGTCAGTAGTATTTAGCCTTGGAGGATGGTCCCCCCATGTTCAGACAAGGTTTCTCGTGCCCCGTCCTACTCGATTTCATTGCAAAGAGATTTTCGCGTACAGGGCTATCACCCACTATGGCCGCACTTTCCAGAGCGTTCCGCTAATCTCAATACAACTTAAGGGCTGGTCCCCGTTCGCTCGCCACTACTAAGGGAATCTCGGTTGATTTCTTTTCCTCAGGGTACTTAGATGTTTCAGTTCCCCTGGTTCGCTCCATACACCTATGTATTCAGTGTAAGGTAACCATCTTATGATGGCTGGGTTCCCCCATTCAGACATCTCCGGATCACAGTCTGTTTGCCGACTCCCCGAAGCTTTTCGCAGGCTACCACGTCTTTCATCGCCTCTGACTGCCAAGGCATCCACCGTATGCGCTTCTTCACTTGACCATATAACCCCAAGCAATCTGGTTATACTGTGAAGACGACATTCGCCGAAAGTTTGCATTTCACAAACTTTACCTTAGCCTGAATGAACACCAGTGAAAGTGCCATCCAGTCTATCTTTCTATCACATACCCAAATTTTTAAAGAACGATCTAATCAAAGACTAGAAATCAACATTCACCGCCTCATCAGCGGAATGCTCATTTCTAAACTCT